>JAIDHZ010000178.1 GCA_029052995.1 Lachnospiraceae bacterium
ATCGAAGGGTAAGGATGAGAAACATCTGACAAAGGGTGATGGCAGGAAAAATCAAAAGAATGATGCTGCTAAAACAGATGCTGACGGTAAGGAATATTTTGAAGCAAAAATGGAGTTTGATGAGGATTTTGAGATTATGGAATTTTAGGTGAGGGCATGGAGGAAGCAATGAAAGAGTATCAGATATTTAAACGAATTATCAACTATTATGAAACTGATAAAATGCAGGTTGTACATCACTCCAATTATGTCCGCTATCTGGAAGAATGCCGTATGGATCTTTTTAGGCAGCTGCAGCTTGACTATGAGGGAATGGAACAAAGGGGTATTATGATTCCGGTTTTGTCTGTTAAATGTAATTACAGAAGTCCTGCAAGATTTGGAGAAACCATATGCATAATACCTAAACTGGAACGTTTCACAGGTGTCAAATTTGAAATGAGCTACCGCATTTATTCCGAGGATTGTAAAATATTACATAATGAGGCAGAAAGCTCTCATTGTTTTGTGGATTCGGAATTCCGACCGATAAGGGTCAAACGGGATTTTGCAGATATTTATGATGCAATGAAAGCATTGGAAGGCAAAGATTTGTTTGAGCTTCTTAACTAAATTACCATTTTTGTATTTTGTCAGTAAGTATCTTATCAGACCCTTGCGGCAGTCGCCAAGGTCATGCAAGCATGACTTTGGCTTGTTGCTCGCAGAAATAAAGTACATATGGCAAGTGCTGCCATTTACAATTCACAGTTGTGTACAGTCCTTGGGAACGGAATAACATCACGAATATTATTCATTCCGGTAATATACATTATAAGACGCTCAAATCCAAGTCCAAAACCGGCATGTCTGGTGGAACCATATTTGCGCAGATCAAGATAAAACTGATAGTCTTCTCTGCACAATTGACATTCTTCCATACGTTTTAACAGTTTTTCGTAGTCATCTTCACGCTGGCTTCCTCCTATAATCTCTCCTATTCCGGGCACAAGGCAATCCATTGCAGCGACTGTCTTTTGATCTTTGTTCAGCTTCATGTAGAAGGCTTTGATTTCTTTTGGGTAATCTGTAACAAACACGGGTCTTTTAAAAATAGTTTCTGTCAGGTAGCGTTCGTGTTCCGTCTGTAAATCACACCCCCAGCTTACTTTATATTCAAATTGGTCATTGTGCGGCATTAACAGGTCGATTACCTCTGTGTAGCTTACGTGTCCGAATTCGGACGAAAGCACAAGGTTTAGACGTTCCAATAATTCTTTATCTATAAAATTGTTGAAAAACTGCATTTCTTCCGGTGCATGCTCCATACAATAAGAAATAACATATTTTAACATTTCTTCTGCTAAGACCATGTCATCTGCAAGGTCAGCAAAGGCTATTTCAGGTTCAATCATCCAAAATTCTGCGGCATGGCGTGTCGTGTTAGAATTTTCTGCTCGGAAGGTAGGGCCAAAAGTATAGATGTTGCGGAATGCCTGTGCAAATGTCTCACCATTTAGCTGTCCACTGACGGTTAAGGCTGTCATTTTTCCGAAAAAATCTTCCTTAAAGTCAACCTCACCGCAGCTGTTAAGAGGCGGGTTTAGCGGGTTTAATGTTGTGACCCGGAACATTTCGCCGGCACCTTCGCAGTCGCTCCCGGTAATGAGGGGAGTGTTGACATAGATAAAGTCACGTTCCTGAAAGAACCTGTGTATAGCATATGCTGCTAAAGATCTGATTCGGAAGACCGCCTGAAATGTATTAGTACGAGGTCTTAAATGTGATATAGTACGCAGATATTCAAAACTATGTCTTTTTTTCTGAAGTGGATAATCAGAGGGGGAAGCTCCTTCTACAGTAATGTTGTCTGCATGTATTTCAAAAGGCTGCTTTGCCGTGGGCGTAAGCGTTAAATTTCCGGTTACAATCAAAGCTGCCCCCACATTTAACTTACAAATATCTGCAAAATTGGATAGTTTGTCGGAATATACAATCTGAATTGGTGAAAAACAGGTTCCGTCATTTAAACTGATGAATCCGAAAGCCTTAGAATCCCTGTTGCTTTTAACCCAGCCGCACAATGTTATTTGGCAGTCGGCAAAATTTTCGTATTGTGCAAATATTTGTTTCATTTTTATTATATTCATATTCTTTCCACATCCTTTAAATTAGTATTATTTATCCTGAAATTATAATGATTCTTTTTTATGATACCCCATTTCCTAAGAAAGTCAGCGAAATTTATTGAATTGTGC
>JAIDHZ010000179.1 GCA_029052995.1 Lachnospiraceae bacterium
AATTTTTCAAACTCCTGCCATTGATTTAAACAATCACGCTCAAATCTTGGTTCAAAAGAATACCCCTCTTTCAGAAGGGCATAAAGTGTTCCTCGTGGGAAATCCGTTATTTTTCTAAACCCAATATCCATAACATTTACCTCTACAAGTATTCAAATCTTATTTTTTAGCTCCTCAAATGCCGATTTTAAGTGTATGGGAGAAAGAGTATTTTATGATTTTAGCTAGTAAAAGCAAGCTGTTCAGGAACGATTGAGCAATGGAGTGTAAAGCATTTTACCTCAAAGAGATAGAGATTGATGTAAGAATGATATTTGCTGAAGGATTTTAAGAGGGATTTGCAAAGGATTAGATAGGATTGCAGATGAAGATGAAAAAGCGAAAGTGGATTTGCATTTTTTGAGAGTTTGAAAGCCAAAATCATTTTTTGCATGACAGGATATTGGAGAAGCTAGTGTTTATAAAGGGTTGCGGAGTTGGGACAGGGTTGTGGTTCTGTTTTATAAGGTTGTGTGGAAGGCATACAGAAGTTTTTTTCGTGTGCCTTATTCTTTTTGTAGAGATCAGTGAATTAAGTTAAAATAGAGTGTAGAATGTAGGTAAACCGGTTTACCGTTTACTCTCAATCCATCTTCAATTCCACTCCCAACCAAAGAATCCGCTTCCTCTCAATCTCTTCTCCAAACTTTCGAAAATGGGTTTTTATTTCCCTTCATAATCTTTGTTTTCTTGGGAGAAGGGAGAGTGTATATGGGTTCTTGGATATGGGGGATGTAAGGAGAGGAAGAGGGGATTAAAGAAAGGTTTCTTAGTTTTCCATTCTCATGGTACTAAATAGAGACTAGAATTCTTTGGAGGGCTATGGTAAACTGAAAAGACAAGGTTCTGCAAGAATAAGATATGTGAAAATCTGAATCGAAAAAAGTGATTAATACATGCTGGTATGTTTCAAAATATTATAGAATGTAAAAAAGGAGTGTATCATGGAGAATCAGAAAAACGTGGACAATCAATCAAATACCATTTTTATAGATATTCAGAAACAAAAAAATGAGTGGAGGAAAAAAAGCTGGTCTATTCCCGATATTAGAGGTGGAAAACAAATATGGTATGCGCTGGTAAAAAAATTAGTCGAATTAGTGGATTTAGGACAGGCGTATGATTTGGATTCATTTCCAGATATTTATGAAATAACACAACCGCAATCATGGCGCACTTATGCTACTTTTTTAAAAGGTGTGGGACTTGTAAGAAATCAAGCAGGACGACTGATGCTATCAGATGTTGGTAAAAAGTTTTTAGCCGAGCCAACTCAAAGAAATTTGGCCGATCAGATACAAGATAGATTTCGGCTGTTTGGTGAAGTGTTGAGTATTCTGGAGGTTGAACCAGCAACAGTGGAAGAAACCGATAAGCAGCTTTGCAATAATTATGGATTGCATTGGAAAAATTTGAGCAATATACGTAGACGCATGGATTGGCTAGAGGTATTGGGCTTAATTCAAGCGATTGGTAATCATAAATGGGAAGTGACTGAGTCTGGGCGAGAGGCACTGAAGGAGTGGTGCCTAATTAAGCCAGAAATACTTGAACTTATGGAATTTGAGCCGAATGGTATAGAAATTGATGATCCACCAGAAGAAATTGCTATATTGCTTCAGCATTTAAAAGATTCACCTGAAATGCATAAAAAAAGATGTACATATAATATATGGGTTCCGAGTCCAAATCGTATAGAAAATTTGCGGATGATTATTCAAAATGCTTCTGATCAAATTGCTAAAACGGATTTATTCGGATTTATAGCAAATAAATTTAATCTGAGATTAAGTAGTGTTGAATCCATGCTACCATTCTTAAAAGCATCTGGTCTTTTAGAAGAAGTAGGGCGAAATATTTATATAGCAACTCCGGCGGCAAAAGCATGGCTGGAAACAGGAAGTGATTTGGATTTTATTAGAATTCTTCATGCAAATATGCAGTTTGTTGGAGAGATGATAAAAGCCGCTGAATGTGATACTGTTCGTAATGATATATATGCTCAGGCAAAATTATATGGTCTGAATGCAGAAAAAGCGCGTTGGATTGCAGGTTTTTTGTTGGAAGCAGGTTTATTAGAAGAAACTCAGTATCTCCATTTGAAAGCATCTCACATAGGAAAATGTTTTATTGCTGATTTGCCATTGGCCGAAGCAAATAGAGAAGCACCTGAACAAAAAAATATATCTGATGAAATGAAAGTGGTGGTGAATCAATTCCCTGATAAGCTTGAAGAAGTCTGTAATCGATTGCATAGCACATCAATAGATCCTGGCGCAGAAGGGAAAGGTTCGGGAGTTGCGTTCGAAGAAGCCATTGCAGACATATTTTGTTTTATGGGATTTAAAGCTGAGAGAATTGGCGGATCTGGTGATACAGATGTCGTTGTGAAATGGAAAGATGAGGATGATAAGTATATCATTGCAATCATAGATGGAAAATCTAAATCCGGAGGTCGAGTGTCACATAGTGATATAAGCGATATTGCTATAGACACACATAAAGAAAAGAACAATGCAGACTATGTGGCAATTGTAGGCCCTGAATTTAGTGATGGTACTATTTGTACTCATGCAAGAAAGAAAGGATTTTCACTTATTACTGAAAATCAACTGACAGAAATTGCAAGAGCTTCTAAAGAACTTGGGTTGAGCTTACAGGAAATTGCCCTTGTGTTTCAAGTGCCTAATGGATTATCTCAACTGGAAGAAATTATTTCTACGAAAAAAAGAGAACTGGACATTATATCAGAAGTTGTTGCGAAATTTTTGGATGAGCAGCAGTTGTTAGACGGTCTCTCCCCACGAGATTTGTTTTTGCTATTAAGAAATTCAAATGAGTCTCCATCTCTAGACGAGTTGATCAATATATTTGAAACGCTTGCTAGGGAAGAAATTGGTATATTGCAAAAGGTAGATGGAAACGGTTCTCCTGAAAATGTGAGATATATGTTAAGAGGTGTAGAAAAGACAATCAATCGTTTAAGAGCATTGGCATCGGCCATTGAAAAGGGAATCCGAGAATAGATAATATGATAGAAATTTATTTAATGACTGAAGAACATAAACAATGGAAGAAGACCATTTCTTTTGCTGAAACGTGTTCATGGAAAGCGGGTCCTTTTTTGGCGAAGAAAATGGCAGAAAATGGATTTAAAGAATGGGAAAGAGTGTGTGCCGTTTGTGTAAATGGGGAAGTGGCGGGATTTTCTACATTTGCTGAAAAGGACGAGTTGTCTGAACAGTATGATTTTACACCATTCATAGGATTTGTTTTTGTAGATGAGCAATATCGCGGCAGGAGATTATCGGAAATGATGATTCAAAGCATAATCTCTTATGCGAAGGAACTTAGCTATGAAAAAGTATATATTATGAGTGGAGAAATTGGATTATACGAAAAATACGGCTTCGTAAAATTAGGTGATTATGGAACGGTATACGATTCCATAGACCAACTATTTGTTAAAACCATAAAAGGGGCGAGTCGGGATTTAGAACTGTTAAATCATTTAGATAAATTGCACACTACGGAGTTAGGTGTTGTACGGATAAAAAGGAATCTGTCTATAGATACGAATGATGTTGTCGCATGGTGCAAAGATAAAATCAATTCTGCCCATGCCATTATTACAAAAAGAGGAAAAAACTGGTATGTAGCAGTAGATGGTCTTGTTATTACAGTAAATGCACATAGTTATACTATCATAACGGCACATAAGGAAAAGAGATAAGATATAGGAAGATGTTATTACAAATAAAAAGACAGGGAGAAAACAAGTCACCAACCACCAGTTCAACTTCCGGATTTTAGTATGGGCTTGACACCTTTTGGATATTCTGTTTAAAATGAGCACTCTTTTCGGAAATTCAGAGCACCCTTTTACGGAAAAGCAGTACATACCTTTCCGGAGCAGAGTGCAGTTATTTATAGATTAGTACTCGGGTGGAATCTCAATTCCATGTTCTGTTAGAAGCATCCGTAGCTGTTCTATGTAGCTTCGCTGGTGCTGGATTTCTATCCAGTTTCTATCCATATTATTATCAATGGAACCCATGAGGAATTGTATGACAGGCTTCGTTCTACTGAGGTGTATTTGGTGTTAAGTGACCAGAGGCGGGCATTTTCGGATTAATATGTTAATTTTGAGCTTTTTTCCTGTGACTGCTATATCGAGGTTTCTGTGCATAATAAACTCAGCCGTAGGGATTCTGTGACACTGGATGAGCTTCGGGAAATTTCCTGCATACTGATTGATTACATCCAGGAAACAGCAGAATGTTATCAGTGAGCTTCAAAAATTGTAATATGCTTGACAAATAAGAAAATTGGCTTATAATTATAACCATCAGCAGGAAGCTGGTTAAAGAACACAGAAGTGTTCTGTTTGTAGGTCTTATCAATGTGTATTTTATATGTATATCAGGAAGGTATGCGCTTTCTCTGAAGAGGGACAACGTGTGCCTTTTTTGTATCTGCAAGGTACACTGACATCAATACATAATATCAGGAGGAAAAATAAATGGCATGTTTTCTTGTACCGGCTGCTGAAGCAGTCATAACAACAATAGTAACCAAGGCAATGAAGTCCAGTGAGAAACAGTCCGAAACAGTAAAGGTCCAGTTTAATGGGACAGAACTTGAGACAGCGGAAAAGATTCCTTTTAGGGAAAAGTTGAACTGGCTTTCTAATTTGTTATGGGGAGGTTCTGCCCTGCTTGCTTTTGAGCATGTATGGCATGGTGAGGTGGTACCATGGTTCCCATTTCTCACAACAGCAAGTAATCCGACCGATGCAGCGGAAATGTTGCATGAAATGTCCACCGTTGGAACTTCTATGGCAGTTCTGGTTACAGTTGTATGGTTTGGTATGCTTGGCATAACTTCTATGATTGAGAAGAAAGCGTTAAAGCCACAGGTTTTCAAAAACTAAAGTGAGGCGTGTGAGAAGATGACATTACTTACTACTGTTTTTGCAGCAATCATCTGTACGGTCATTTGGTATAAGAATGCTCCGAAAAGTGAAATGAAGGTTGGTATTCTTTGCTGGATCTACTGGGGTGCTTCTCTTATGTGGTTTGTTGATGCAATATTTGAATATGTTGAGTATCAAGCAGAATATTTTGCGCCTGAACCAGCGGAGATGCTAAATGATTTTTATCTTGGGCTTTCCGTAGTTGCACTTGGGCTTATCATTTGGCTTATCATATTGCTTGTCAAAGACCCAAAGGGTGTTGTGAAAGCTGCGCTATTTAAAAAGAAAAATTAAATGAACGAAAACGGTCCTGTTGAATTTGCAGGACCATTTTTGGATTATGGAGAATTATTTAATATATCAAGGGCAGAAACAGTGAAAATGTACAGATAGGAGTTGGGTACATATGAATAAAAAAGCAGTAAAAAACATTTCAGTGGATTTTGAAATAATCTTTAATTCCAATACCGATTGTAGCCCAGTGGTTTGCCATTTTCCTTTCATGCTCAATATCTTCATCATCCAACGGTTCTCCCGCCTGTTCGGCTTCCTCTATCATCTGCTGGACATTTTCGGGAATGCTTTCCCTGTAAATGCCGACGCTGATTTCCATAAATCCATAGGAATAACCGTCTTCGGTATCATCAATTTTGCCGTTATTTTTTTCTTCCAGTATATGCATCAAATTATCGGCGGTTTCTTCAAAAGCATTGACATCATAAATAATGGGGTGAAGCTGCCCCTCAATGCCGCCGAGAAATTCGATAAACTCTAATCCGCCGGACTGGTTAAAATCTAATCTTAATTCACTCTCAAAATAGTAAATTTGGTCCCCGTAATCATCGCAGGGATTGCCCAGTTTCTGGATAATACTGTCCTTTGATTCGTTAAAATTTATTTCGGCAGAGTCTGTTTTTATTCCCTCCAGTGGGAAAACAGTTGCTGTTTTATACATATGAGAGCCTCCTTTAAACTGTAATTGTCCAATTATAATTTTATCAGAATAATATGGATATGGCAATCACATTTATCTTAAGGTCACGGGAATTACTTTTTAAAATTTATTAAACTTAATCATTATTTTTTTTGCAAATTCATATTTTTA
>JAIDHZ010000018.1 GCA_029052995.1 Lachnospiraceae bacterium
ACTCTTATATGTTGATTTGGATAATTTTAAATTCTATAACGATACCTATGGACATGAAATAGGTGACCTTGTTTTAAAACGTTTTTCTGAAATTTTTCTTAATGTAATCGACGAACAGGGTTATGCTGTAAGATATGGAGGGGATGAATTTCTTTTGGTGCTGCAAAACAGTGATGAAGAGCATGGGGTGGAGATTGCAAAAAGAATTTATGACAAAATTTCAGATGGTTTTCAGGGTTTGCTTAGAGATTATATGAATACAACGGTAATTATTCCAAATGATAAAAGGATTTCCTGCTCAATTGGAATTGCAAAATACTTATCAGGGGACAAGAGCCGTGTATTTGAGGCTCTGTCAAAGGCAGATGCTTTATTATATCAGGTTAAGAAAAACGGAAAGGGAAGATATGAAGTAGCATAAGGTGATAAAGAGAGGGTTTGCAGGGGGGATTTTTGCTTGCATTTTATGGAAAAATGGTATACAATAACACAAGATGTTGTGTTAAGGAGGGATCCTTGACACATTATCTTTGTTTTAGGGTTTTGTATCGTATATAAGGACACTGGGGATAAATCGGGGAGGATGATAAAATGAGGATTATTAAGAGAAGTGGAATAGAAGTACAATTTGACATTTCAAAGATTGTTGCTGCTGTTGAGAAAGCCAACAAGGAAGTTGTTGAGACATCAAGACTTACATCGGAGCAGATTAAGGAAATTGCAAAGAAGGTAACGTTAACCTGCGGAAGTGTAAACCGTACATTTGGTGTGGAGGAAATTCAGGATCTGGTAGAAAATGAAATTATGGATACCGGCGCTTTTGAGGTTGCAAGAAAGTATATCACTTATCGTTATAAGAGAGCTATGGTGCGTAAGTCTAATTCCACAGATGAACAGATTTTAAGCTTGATAGAATGCAATAATGAAGAAATGAAACAAGAGAATTCTAATAAGAATCCAATTGTAAACAGCGTACAGCGTGATTACATGGCTGGTGAGGTAAGTAAGGATATCACAAAGCGGTTTCTTTTGCCCGAAAAGATAGTTAAGGCACATGAAGAGGGAATTATACATTTTCATGACACTGATTATTTTGCACAGCATATGCATAACTGTTGTCTGGTAAATCTCGAAGATATGTTACAGAATAAAACTGTGGTAAGTGAAACCATGTTAGACCGACCAAAGAGCTTTTCTACTGCATGCAACATTGCAACACAGTCAATTGCGCAGATTGCAAGTTCCCAGTATGGAGGGCAGAGCATTACCCTTTCCCATTTAGCGCCATTTGTAGATGTGAGCCGTAAGAAGTATATTAAGATGGTGGCAGAGGAATATAAGGAAGCGGGTCTTACAATTAATGATGAACAAATTGCCAAGATTGCTGAATTGCGAGTAAAGGAAGAAATCAAACGTGGCGTACAGATGATACAGTATCAGGTTATTACCTTAATGACAACAAATGGTCAGGCGCCATTTGTAACAGTATTTATGTATTTAAATGAGGTGCCGGAGGGGCAGCTTAGAGATGATTTGGCAATGGTAATTGAGGAAATGTTAAGACAGCGTATTTTAGGTGTCAAGAATGAAAAGGGAATTTATATTACTCCGGCATTTCCTAAGTTAGTTTATGTGTTGGAAGAGGATAATATAGAGGAGGGAAGCAAGTATTGGGAGCTGACAAAGCTGGCAGCACAGTGTACTGCAAAACGGATGGTTCCTGATTATATTTCGGAAAAGGTAATGAAGGAATTAAAGGATGGGAACTGCTATCCATGTATGGGATGCCGTTCTATCCTTACAGTATATCATGATGAGAATAATAAGCCTAAGTTTTACGGGCGTTTTAATCAGGGAGTTGTAACTTTGAATCTGGTGGATGTAGCATGTTCTTCTAAGGGTGATATGGAAAGCTTTTGGGAGATTTTAGATGAGCGGTTACAGCTTTGCTATGAGGCGCTAATGTGCCGTCATAACCGGCTGAAAGGGACCACTTCTGATGTGGCGCCCATTCTTTGGCAGCATGGTGCATTGGCACGCCTGAAAAAGGGGGAAACCATTGACAAGCTGCTCTATGACGGGTATTCCACCATTTCTTTGGGTTACGCGGGATTATGTGAATGTACCCGGTATATGACAGGGTTATCACATACCAATCCGAAGGCAACTCCGTTTGCTCTGGAAGTCCTACAGAGACTGAATGATGCCTGTGAGAAATGGAGAAAAGAAACCAGAATTGATTTCAGTATTTATGGTACGCCGTTAGAGTCTACTACTTATAAGTTTGCCAAAGCATTACAGAAACGTTTTGGGATAATAGAAGGGGTCACCGATAAAAATTATATTACGAATAGTTATCATGTGCATGTAACGGAACAGATGAATGCTTTTGACAAGCTTTCCTTTGAGGCACAGTTTCAGAGGCTTTCACCGGGTGGAGCGGTAAGCTATGTGGAAGTTCCGAATATGCAGGACAATATAGATGCTGTGCTTTCGGTTATGAAGCACATTTATAATAACATTATGTATGCAGAATTAAATACAAAGAGTGACTACTGTCAGAAATGTGGTTTTGATGGGGAGATTACAATTAAAGCCAGTAAAGAAAGCAATAAGCTAATTTGGGAGTGCCCTAATTGTGGTAATACCGATCAGGACACTATGAATGTGGCCAGGCGTACATGTGGTTATATTGGAACGCAGTTTTGGAATCAGGGACGTACCCAGGAGATTAAGGAGAGAGTATTGCATTTGTGATGTGCAATAAGAATTAGAATATAATATAAAAGCCAAATGATTCGTATGAATTACGATTATTTGGCTTTTATATTAAGCGTGATTTTGAGTTTAGTTTTCTAAAGGGTAAATAAAATAAAAAGGGAGCATAGGCAATTGCCGAAACTCCCCAAATGTAAGCA
>JAIDHZ010000180.1 GCA_029052995.1 Lachnospiraceae bacterium
ATCAAATGCTAATCTTATCAGCGCCAAATTGTTTCTATCAATAACAGCCTGACTGTCATCCTCTAACAGAACTGTAATTGTCTTTTCATCATAGGCAGTAAGCTCTGCCTCAAATTCCTTATTTGAATACCCATCTATAGGCTTAAATACCTTAATCTCTACCATTTTTCCAAGATTTCTTGCAAAATCCTTATCTTTTTTTAACGGACGTAAAAGACCAGGGGAACTAACCTCTAAAATATACGGATCCTTAAACTCTTTTTCGTATTCATCTAAAATAGGATTTAACTCACGGCTTACCTCAACACAATCATCAATTGTAATTCCGCCCTCTTTATCTGCATAAACTCTGAGATAATAGTTGGTCCCCTCTTTTACGTATTCCACATCAACTAATTCAAAACCACGCTTTTCTATTATCGGCATCACAAGCTTTTCGCATGTTTCTTCAATTTGCTTTTTAGTCATAAATGACCACCTTTCCATATGAAGTTTTAAATGTGCTATACACATAAAGAGAGTGGACAAACTGCCCACTCTCATGCTCTATCAATATGCTACATTGCAAGAATACCACTAGTTAAATAAAATTGCAAGCTTTTTTTTCATTTACTTACTTTTTTACCTACTTTTTACTTATCATATATCTTCTAATAGAAAAAGAGCGAAAACCATCGCTCTTTTCACAGTCTAAATCTAGTGCATGTACAATTTGCTCCTTACACTAAGGAATTAAGCCTCAATAATTTCTTTTTTATTGTAGCTGCCGCATTTCTTACATACTCTGTGAGGAACCATTAACTCTCCACACTTAGAACATTTAACTAATGTTGGAGCTGTCATTTTCCAGTTGGCTCTTCTCTTATCTCTTCTTCCCTTGGAAGATTTATTCTTTGGACAGATAGACATACTTTACACCTCCTTAAATTGATTGAAGATATCACTAAAAACTGCCATTCTTGGATCCGGAACATTCTGATCACAATCACATGTACTCTTGTTCAGATTAGTTCCACATACCTTACATATCCCTTTGCAGTCCTCCTTACAAAATATGGACATCGGAAGTATGGTATATAACTCATCCAAAATGAGCATGTCTACATCCAGAGTACAGTCTTCGATATAACTTACCTCATCAAATTCATCATATTTATCTGTAAATGCTTCCTTCTTTGCCACATTAATTATACGCTCAATCGAAACAGCATATTCTCTTGTGACATCCTCCAGGCACCGGCTGCATAATCTTGTCACAATTACTATTAAATCAATATTGACATGGACAAGCTTCTTATCTTCGTGGTATAAATTTATTTGAAATAATTCCTTACCATCTACTGTAAGCTGCTCACCTTGAAAGCTAATCTGCTGCTTTTTAAATGCTGCGTCCTAACTTTCTCTTTTACCTTTTACAGATAAAATATCATATAAGTGTAATTTCATAAAATTGTCTCCTAAACTCACACGCTGACTATTATACATAGTTTAAAAATCTTTGTCAATATTTTTTTGAAGTTTTTATCTATTGCAGCAAAGCAACCGTTTCCCGTGCAATTGCAAGTTCTTCATTTGTTGGTATTACATACACAGTAACTTTAGAGTCATCTGTGGAAATTTTTATTTCTTCGCCACGGACAGCATTCTTCTTTTCGTCTAATATAACCCCAAGATATCCAAGGTATTCACAGATTTCTTTGCGTATTTTAAAATTGTTTTCTCCGATTCCGGCAGTAAATGCAATGGCATCCACACCATTCATCGATGCCGTGAAAGATCCGATTACCTGTGCTGCACGGTATGCAAACATGTCAAGTGCAAGTGATGCACGTTCATTTCCCTCGATGCTTGCAGCATCAAGATCCCTGAAATCACTGGAAACACCGGAAATTCCCTCTACACCGGATTTTTTATTCAGAATGTTTATCACTTCATCTATACCGCAATTTAATTTTTCTGACAAAAACTGTACAACTGCAGGGTCTATGCTTCCACTTCTTGTTCCCATAATTAAACCATCTAATGGAGTAAATCCCATACTGGTATCAACTGATCTGCCATCCTTTACTGCTGTTATTGATGAGCCATTGCCCAAATGACATATTATCACCTTTGATTCAGTTTCCGTCTTATCAATAAGCTCTAATAATCTTCCCGATACAAATCTATGTGATGTTCCGTGGAAACCATATTTTCTTACTTTATAATCTTTATAGTACTCGTATGGTGTACCATACATATAGGCTTTCTCCGGCATTGTCTGGTGAAACGCCGTATCGAATACTGCCGTCATGGGAACACCAGGCATCAGTGCTTTACAGGCAGAAATGCCAATTAAATTAGCAGGATTGTGAAGCGGTGCCAAATCATTACATTCTTCAATTGCAGTAATCACTTCATCCGTGATAACAACCGAATTTGCAAATTTTTCTCCTCCGTGCACAACACGGTGACCTACTGCATCAATCTCTGAAAGGCTGCTGATTACACCATGCTTTTCATCAGTAAGCGCCTCTAACACATATGCCACTGCCTGACTGTGATTAGGCATTGCATCCTCTCTTATAAATTCTTCTCCGCCATTTGGTTTGTGCGTGAGCCTCCCGTCAATACCAATCCGCTCACAAAGCCCTTTCGCAATAACCTGTTCTGTTTCTGAATCAATCAACTGATATTTCAATGATGAACTACCACAATTTACTACAAATACATTCATAATCCTTCCTCCCTATATTAGTCTTTCCAGTAAATTTCTACAACTGCCCCCTCATGCAGAGGGCTGAAATGCTGTACATCCATACCGTCTACCTTTTGAACTAAATCCATACCTCCTACTGTTTTCAAATCAAAATCATATTTATCAAAAACATCAACAAAGACATACTCACCTTTCCCATCAAGCGTAATGGGCGTTCCATTTACAATAACATGCATAGTAACTGATTCATTCGGTTTGGGTAAAGAGCTGTCTTTTTCCTCCTTTGCTGCAGCTTTTTCCTGTACTGCATTCAGTTTTGAAATATTCCCTGAAGAATTTTCCTTATCTTCCTTCTCAGTTTCTTCAACTACAAACTTCTCAGCCTTATAAATCTCTTCCCTGTCAATCCATGCCACCTTAAAATTTTCATAAATTTTGGTATCTGCCAAAGCTCTTGCCCCATTTACAAAAACCTCATGCGGAGTTTCAATATCCATAAACTGCATTAACTGGCTTAAAGTATAATAGTTTAGTAATTCTATCTGATCTCCTTCATTAAGCTCATAAAATTCTGATTCCAATCTTCCATTTACACTAGCATATCTTGGACAGCTAAGCAAAACATTATTAATTTCAAAAGTAATCACGGAAGAAAGATCAACGACCTCCCCTAATACTGCTTTTGCATCTTCCCCTTTAGTAGAAGCGTTAATCTCTATCTTGTCACTGGCTTCAATCATATGATTCATTCCAACTTCTTTGTCATTTAACTTAATCATTGCCGCCTCGCCTGCAGCTCCGCGGATAAACTTTTGTTTGTGATTTAAAGTGTAATGCAAATCATTCCCACGCTTCGGGAAAAGGTCTTCAGAAGATAATCCATAGCCAAGTGCCGCATCAAAAACAGTCAGCTTGTCATTGTTGTATAGCTTAATCCTATCCCCATTAACACTAACAAAAATAAAATTGTTTTTCTGTTCGTAAAAATTCAAACAAATTCCAATTGGGGTTACAAGTAATGGATCCTTTTTTACACCCTCAACAAAAATGTTAACAAAACCCAATACCTCCTCTCCGCGTAATGCTACACGCTCCAAAGGTAAATCAAGATACTCCGCTAACCTGGCTGTATAAAGTGGAATTTTGCCGCCACCACCAACTACAAAAGCTGCCGAAACCGGTTTGCCACCATTTAATTCAATAATTTTATCAGCCGTGTCTTTGGCAATTTCGGAAACAATGGATTCTACTTTGTCATATACTTCTTTAGGGGTAATTTTGTGACTGATGCCCATAATATCTTTATATGTAAAAGTCTTACGGTTTGGTCCAATCATCTTGATTTTCTCTGCTGTAGCAAAATCCACAAGATACTCCTGAATAAGGTTTTCTGTAATCTTATCCCCTGCCTTTGGAAGCATGCCATATCCAATTATACTGCCATCCTTTGTAATACAAATATCCGATGTCCCCGCACCAACATCAATTAAGGCTATATTCAACAACCTGTAATTTTCCGGTATGGCAACCTGAATTGCAGCGATGGGCTCCAATGTCATATTAGAAATCGTAAGATCTGCTGCAGCAACTGCCGCATATAATCCATCTACAACCTCTTCTGGAAGAAATGTAGCTAATACATCCGCACCAATATTATGGGCTTTGTGTCCTTCGAGATTGCTAATCTCATAACCATTCAGATAATATTTGATAACAGTATAACCAACACAGAAAAATTTGATATCTGTATCATTTTCTTTCATCATATTTTCATGGGCCTGTTCCACTCCCACAGATTCCAGAGAATGAATATATTCCCGGTTGACAACTGTATTCTCAGAAAATTCATAATATCCCTTTCCTACAGCTGTCTTTAACACACGACCTGCTGCCGCAATACATACTTCTCTTAATTTGCGTCCCTGTAGCTGCTGCTCTAAATTCTCTTTGACGTAAACAATCTCTTCCCCAACTTTATTAATATCATGTATCTGACCGTCTAACATCACTCTGCTATCATGAAATTTGACAGATTGTGCAACTATATTAAATTGTTTTCCCTCACGATAACCTACCGTACCTACAATACTTCTTGTTCCTATATCCAAACCAAATACTAACGGCTCCGGATACTTTGTCAATGATGCCATGACTCTACTCCTATCACAATACTTCAATATATAAATTAATCATAAAGTAATTTCTCAAGATAATGTATAGTTTAACACATTATCCTGACTTAAACAATAATTCCTTAACTACATCTTCCGTTTTTGTTAGATTTTCCCCATTATCAATAACAAAATCACTATATTGACGATAATAATCATCTGATGACTGATTTTGTATAACGGCTTCCCATTTATCACGATTTCCGCCACGTCCTTTAATCAATCTCCGGATACGTTCTTCTTTTTCAACATAAACATACCATATCTCATCACAGACCTCCTTATACCCATCCTCAATTAACAGAGCTGCTTCAATAATATAATTTTGAAAACCTTGTTCAGATTTCTTTTGAATATCTGATAAAATATATTTTTTGACTGCAGGATGTACAATTTCATTTAATTGTTTTAGTAAATTTACATCCTCAAACACAATCTTTCCAAGAACATTCCGGTTTATATTTCCATTTGAATCCAAAATGTCTTTCCCAAATACATCTACTATTTTCTTATATGCAGCCTGTCCCTGTTCCATTAATTGATGTGCCAAAGTAACCGCCTCAACAATGAAACTGTTCGGTTCTTTTTTTAAAATTGATAATATAGTACTTTTTCCGGTACCGATTCCTCCAGTGATTCCTATAATCCTCATGTATTTTCTCCTGATATCTACTTTGCTTCATACCATGTCCCGCCACTGCTGACACTTACTAAAAGAGGGACAGCCAGATCTGCCGCATGAATCATTTCCTCTTTAAGAATCTGTCTTACAAGTTCTTCTTCACCCTTTTCAGTTTCAATCAGCAGTTCATCGTGAATTTGCAAAATGAGGGAGGACTTACAATGTTCCTTAAGCAAACGTTTGTGAACCCTAATCATGGCAATTTTGATAATATCTGCCGCAGTGCCCTGAATAGGGGAATTCATGGCAACACGTTCCCCAAAGCTTCTTTGCATAAAGTTAGAAGACGTCAATTCCGGAATTTGACGAATTCTGCCAAACATGGTTTTTATCATTCCTGATTCTTTGGCCTCTGCCACAGTGGAATCCAAAAAAGATTTTACGCCAGGATAGGTTTTAAAATAACTTTGAATATAGTCCTCAGCCTCCTTTTTTGATATATTCAAATCTTCTGACAGACCAAATGCACTAATTCCATACACAATACCAAAATTTACAGCTTTAGCTTTATAACGCATCTCTTTTGTTACTTCTTCAATTGGAACTTCAAAAACTT
>JAIDHZ010000181.1 GCA_029052995.1 Lachnospiraceae bacterium
TCCCTGCCCTATATAAAAGAAACAAGCATGGCAGAAAGCCATGCTTGTTTCTTTTACTTCACGTGCGTGAGAGGATTCGAACCCCCGACACCTTGGTCCGTAGCCAAGTGCTCTATCCAGCTGAGCTACACACACATATCATATTTTTATCAAAAATCTCAACGTATGATATTCTAGCACAATGTTAAAACCAAGTCAATTACTTTTATCAAAATATTTTAATATTTGTGGATTAATATCCATTAAATATCCCTTTACCTAGAAAAAACTATTTGCTAGAACAATGCCGCAGACCGGAATCGAACCGGTACGGGAGTATAAGTCCCGCAGGATTTTAAGTCCTGTGCGTCTGCCAGTTCCGCCACTGCGGCATCTCAATATGAGCTATCGTGCCACGACTGGTTCTACATGAACTTACGCCTTAACATTCGGGCTGCGTCTTATAACTAACCCTCAGCTGACACGATAATGGATGGAGGTGGATTCGAACCACCGAAGCAATATGCAGCAGATTTACAGTCTGTCCCCTTTGGCCACTCGGGAATCCATCCATCTTACAACAAACATTATACTGCTCATTGACAACAAATATTATACTTGAAATACCTGCAAATATCAAGATAAAAATACAGAATTTTACTCTGCCTTCAAAACAATTGAAGATATCTTAGGCATGGTAATAAATAACTGATTGTTCTCCACAACATATGTTCTTTGCTCCATGATATAAGATTCCTCTGTTGTTAAAATCAACTGTCTGACTTTATCTCCATCCCTCATTCCAAGACAGTTCACATCTAATCTGACTGACATTTCTTCATAATTATTATTTAGCACCACCACCATTTTGTCAGTCCGGTTAAACCTTCCATATGCCACTAACTTATATTCTCCATGCAGGAACATTACAGAACCACGTCTTAATACCTCATTTTCCTTACGGATGCGGATAATGTCCCGATGGAAGAAAATCAAATCCTTATCCTCATGTCCCCAAGGATATGTTCTCCTGTTATCCGGATCTGTCCAACCACATACTCCTGCTTCATCTCCATAATATATGGTTGGCGCTCCGGGCCATGTCATCTGGAATACCACAGCCTCACGCAGCACACCCTTATTAACATTTTCATTTGCAGCTTCAGGACCCATTGTATGGGTGCGTCCCACCCGGCGGTTCGTACGGGTCAAGAACCGGGAATGGTCATGGTTAGACAACTCATTCATTGCCACCTCCAGGGACTGTTGGTGAAACCGGCTCATATAGTGTCTCATGGAACCAATAAATGCATCTGAATTACCCAGCAAATCACCACGGAATTCATCAGAATGCTTCTCTACACCTGTCAAAAACCAGGTAATTGGCTCCATAAATGCATCATAATTCATAACTGTATCCCACTGGTCTCCCTGCATCCAGTTATAAGGGTCACCATAATGCTCTGCCAATATAATTGCTTCAGGATTAGCCTCCTTTACAACCCTTCTGAAATCTCTCCAGAATTTGTGGTTAAATTCCTCCGTATGTCCCAAATCCGCTGCCACATCTAAACGCCATCCGTCAACGTTAAACGGCGGGGAAACCCATTTCTTTCCAATATGCAATATATAATCATATAAATCCTCAGAATCTTCATAATTCAGCTTCGGCAGGGTATCATGTCCCCACCATCCATCATAGCTGCCGTTATTAGGCCATGCATTTTCATCATGAAACTTGAAGAAACTGTTATATGGACTTTCCTTAGAAGGATATGCACCCTTTTCATATCCCTCCTGTCCTTCATAAATCAATTCCCGGTCTAACCACTTATTAAAGGAGCCGCAGTGATTAAATACACCATCCAGTATCACCTTCATGCCACGACGGTGAACCTCCTCCACAAACCGGCTAAAAAATTCATTACTTGCCTCCAAATTTTGTTTATTGGTTACACGGTCAATATAACGGGAAGCATTTTTGTTTGTCTTTTCTCCATCCTTTAAGCATTCACCTTCATCATGCACAATTTTTCCATAATGCGGATCCACATAATCATAATCCTGAATATCATATTTGTGATTTGACGGCGATACAAAAATAGGGTTAAGGTAAATTACCTCTACACCCAAATCCTGCAGGTAGTCAAGCTTATCCAATACTCCCTGTAAATCTCCACCATAAAAATTCCGGATATCCAAAGCAGCAGGATACTTATCCCACTCCTTAATCTTTCGTGTACCCTCGCCAATATATATATATTCATTATCCAAGACATCATTGTCTAAATCACCATTGCAAAAGCGGTCCACATAAATCTGATAAAAAACCGCACCCTTTGCCCAATCCGGTGTTGTAAATCCAGGCATAATGTTAAAGTTATAATCAGGGTTATTATCTACCTGCACACCTATCTTATTATAATAACAGGTTGAATTACCTGTAGTAATCTCAAAGTAATACTCCACCTTGTCCTTCCCTATTTGATCAAGCTTAGCAGCGTAATAATCAAACATTCCATCACTTTCCACAACATGCATTTCAATACGATTGCCATCATATATTACGTATACATGATCCGCATTTGCCTTTGCAGTACGGAATTTGACTGTAATCTCATCTCCTGGCATTGGTTCAGCTGGAATCAGGTATTCTTTTGTTCCGTCACTAAACAGGGCCTCAGTATAAATGGCCGGTTTATTGTGAAAAACATAGGTTTGTACCTTTTGTGCCTTCGTATAATTGTGAAATGCAAAACTCATATTGACCTCCCATGCAGTATGCATAATTTATACTGCTCTCATAATCTTTTACTAATTAGCACACCGGCTTTCCAAAACATAATCTCCCGTGTACCAAATACCGTTTACTTTTATACAAACAGTACACTAAGATATATTTTACTCCAATTAGCAAATTATAGCAAATAAAAAATATATATTTTATAAAATCGAAAAGGACAGTCAACCGAACGACTGTCCTCTTCTGGAGAAGGTATTTTTTTGTTACTTATGGGGTGTAGCAAAAAAACTATATAATGTATTGGGGGGGTTACAAGTATTATTATACTTATTTTTATTAAAAAGTGTTCACAAACAATTTTTTATTTTTCAAATTCTTTTGTGCATTTAGCCAAATGCCAATGTAAGTATCTACTCATAAAACCCCGTTTTTGTTTACTTTGTTTAATCCTGATATTGTTTAAGTGCAAAATTCACAATAATCACTATAAAATTGCATTCTACACTAATGGTACAACTGATTCTTCCTCAAACAAGCTTTCAAATTCTGCTCTGTCAATACGCTCCTTCTCAAGCAAACGCTGTGCACACTTATGAAGAATATCGACATTCTGCTCTAAAATCAATCTTGCTTCAGCATAACATTCATCAATGATTCTCTTAACCTCTTTATCAATGTTAGCTGCTGTCTTTTCGCCTAATACCCTATGGTGCCCGATATCACGTCCTACAAAAGTCTCTTCTTCATTGTCAGTCTCATAGTTAATCAGACCCAGCTTAGGCGACATACCATATTTAACTACCATTGCTCTTGCTACAGCTGTTGCCTGCTTAATATCCTGTGATGCACCTGCGCTAATATCGTCCATTATCATTTCTTCTGCAATTCGTCCACCAAGGCTGACTTTTATATCATTTAACATCTTACCCTTTGTCACATGCACATTATCATTTTCCGGAAGGGGCATAGTATATCCTGCTGCGCCCTGCCCTGTTGGAATAATGGATACCGTATATACCGGCCCCACACCCTCCAGCAAATGGAACAAAATTGCATGCCCTGACTCGTGGTAGGCAGTAATTCTCAGATCCTCTTTGGGAACCACCCTTGACTTACGTTCTGTACCAATACCAACCTTGATAAATGCTTTATCTACGTCTTCTTTGATAATATATTTACGTTCATCCTTGGCAGCGCTGATAGCCGATTCATTCATCAGATTTTCCAAATCAGCGCCTGCAAATCCTGAAGTTGTTCTTGCAATCTCATGCAAATCCACATCATCTGATAATGGTTTGTTTTTAGTATGGATTTTTAGTATGTCT
Organism: Lachnospiraceae bacterium; assembly: GCA_029052995.1. Classification (GTDB taxonomy): domain Bacteria; phylum Bacillota; class Clostridia; order Lachnospirales; family Lachnospiraceae; genus CAG-590. Next base: position 4,048 of record JAIDHZ010000181.1, read on the forward strand.
TCCCTTCCCTTTACATCAGGACGCTCCACAGAAATCTTGCGGTCAAAACGGCCGGGACGCAAAATAGCCGGGTCTAATATATCCACACGGTTTGTTGCTGCCATAACTATAATACCTTCGTTGACAGAAAATCCATCCATCTCAACGAGCATCTGGTTAAGGGTCTGCTCTCTTTCGTCATGACCACCGCCAAGACCAGAGCCACGGCGCCTTGCCACAGCATCAATCTCATCAATAAAAACAATACACGGTGCGTTGCGCTTTGCCTCTGCAAATAAATCTCTCACCCTTGAAGCACCAACTCCGACAAACATTTCAACAAAATCAGAACCTGAAATCGTAAAAAACGGAACATGCGCCTCCCCGGCAACAGCCTTTGCAAGTAGCGTTTTACCAGTTCCCGGAGGACCAACAAGTAAAATTCCCTTTGGTATTCTTGCACCAATCTCCACATATTTTCCGGGGTTTTTCAGGAAATCGACAACCTCTTCCAAATCTTCTTTCTCTTCCCGAAGTCCTGCAACATCATTAAAGGTAGTCTTATTATCTTCCTCAGAGGTCATCTTGGCCTTACTTTTGCCAAAATTCATCATGGCACCGCCACCGCCACCGGCACCCTGCATACCTGCAATCATCATTACAACGACTACCAGAGCAACCAGACCAATTAAATATGGCATCATTTTTTCCAATGTACTGGGTCTTACAACATCACTCATCTCAAAAGATACATCTGTTTTTTGCTTCTCTGATAATTCATTATATAATTCCTTAAAGACGTTTACATCCGTTATATAAAAGCGAACAACAGATCTGTCTTTCATGGTAAGCTCCACTGTACCGGTTGGAACCTCTGCGTTCTGCTGTACATAAACGCTCCTGACATTGCCATTTTTCATATCTTCGGCAAATTGAGTTTCTGTGTACTGTTGGTTTACATTCTGGTTTCCCCCCTGAATCAGGTAAAGCACTCCCAAAATAAGTGCAAACACCAAAAGGTAAGAAATCAAAGTTCTTTTCATGTTCTTATTCATGTTATGCTCCTTTAAAATATTAGTCCTGAATCACTGCGCCGATATATCGAAGGTTACGATATTGCTGTGCATAATCCAATCCACATCCTACCACAAACCTGTTTGGAATTTGGAAACCGTAATAATCTGCGGAAATATCTGCCGTCCGGTGTTCCGGCTTATCCAACAGGGTAATAATCTTGAGGCTTGCAGGATCTCTTGCCAGTAATAATTTTTTAAGATGAAACAACGTATTACCGGAATCAATAATATCCTCCACCACCAATACATCTCTATCCTTGATATCTTCATCAAGCTCCTTCGTCACTGTAATTTTTCCTGCGGATACCATTCCATTGCCATAAGAAGTTACCGACATAAAATCCATTGTTACCGGAACAGTTATCTTTTTTGCAAGATCACAGGCAAAAAATATGCTTCCCTTTAAAATAATAATTAAATGAAGTTCCTTGCCCGCATAATCTTCATTAATCTGTTCTGCAAGTTCACAAATCTTAGCATTCACTTCTTTCTCTGAAATCATTACTTCAATCTGATCCTTCATAATAGCCTCCTTCGTATATCAATCGCAGAATATATTTTGTTGTATCATATACTTTATAACTCTCTCCCCTTCGTCCGCCAACATGCCATAGCACCTCATTACCAATCGTTACCAAAATCTGCTCATCCCTGCTGTCAACTGGAATTTTGCTGTCAATAAAGTATCTGGCAATACGTTTGCGATTTCCTTTTTCATTGATAATAAAATAGTCCTCCGGCAACGGATTTCGGACATGCAACGTACCTTTTATTGTATCACAATCAAATACTTTCGTATAGTATTTTTTTGAAATTTTGTCAATATTTTGAAGCTCTTTAGAAGTACAAATCTTTGCAAAAACAGCTCCCCCCTGTGGTAAGGATATCCTTAACCCATTTTCATTATTCCAAATTTTATCAAGGTAAATGCAATAGTCAAAAAATTCACAGCTGCTTTTTTGAATACTTTTTTGAATAAACAGCTTTTCATAAG
>JAIDHZ010000182.1 GCA_029052995.1 Lachnospiraceae bacterium
GTATATATTATATCTGGAATTATATTTACTGATATTGGTGTTATGCTGACTTATGTTGTAATGTTATTGACAGGACAGCCTGTTGATTTGGCTGGAGGAATGGGGGTGTCTACTTATTATCTCTGCATGAGTATGTTTTTGGCATATGCTTTTATGTTTCCTGATATGCAGGTATTGCTGTATTTTGTTATACCAATTCGTGTAAAATGGTTAGGGTATCTGGACATTGCATATTTGATTTATGAGGTATTGATATGTGGACTTTTTCATGACTATGCCGGAATGGTTACGATTATTATGTCCGTGCTTAACTTTTTCATTTTCTATTTTGCATCCAGGAGAAAATCAAGTGTAAGCCGTACACATAAGAAGAAAATAAAAAATTACCGACGTGAAGTAAGGCAGACACAGATTCTCACCAGACATAAATGTGCAATATGCGGTCAGACAGAAGAGGACAATCCAAGTCTTGAGTTCCGTTATTGTTCGAGGTGTAAAGGAAATTATGAATACTGTAACAACCATTTGTTCACACATGAACATAAAAAGTAAAATTGAGGAACCTTAAGATGAATAAAAAAGACAGAAAATTGATAAAAGATGTGATGCAGCACAGAGATTTGGAGATGACGTTATCGGCATATTCATGCGCATATGTGAACCGAACCTATGAATATAGTCTTATTCGCCTTGTACTTAATTATTATACGATGAAAGAGATTATTAACGAAGAAGGCGAAAATGGCTTTGATCCTGTATTGAGGGAAGCCTTAGACAATATTCACACACTGGTTTATGATATGCTGCTTTCCGATATGGAAGGTGATCAGCCAAAGGCAGTTGAAACAGTTGGTGCGCTGCGCCAAAAAATAACAGATAAAATGACTATTCTTACGGCTTATACAGATGTATTACAGATTTATGAATATGTGTTGAACCGAATTGAATATGGTCTTACTGGTGAAAAGGTTGCTGTAGATGAAGGTGTGCTGGCGGAAAAGGTCTTTAAGTATCTTTTTAAAGATAATGATAAAATGGTCATTAACAGTAAGATTCAGATGGTTACTGGACAGCTGCCTGTACGTATGACAAAAAAACGATTCTTTGAGTATTTGACGGACACGCTTAACATTTATAATGGCTCGGAGTGTTCTTCTGTAGATAATTTTACTGATATGCTTAAATCCTCCGTGGGACTTTGTCTGCCGGAAGGTTTTGATACAGCGTATCCTGATGTTGTAAATGTTATTAAGATACTGGAGGATACAAGTTTTAAAGATTTAGATTTGCCACATTATAAAGCCTTGATGGAGCAATTTTCCATATCTTCTGACCGTCTCACCGGGTTAGTAAGCAATTATCTGCTTGTAATGGAAATAATAAATGACCTATATGCAGTAATTTTGGCACTGCCTTACCAAATGAATGAAAATCAAGAGGTGAAAACCTGTATTTTAATGTTAAAAGGACTTCATGATGCATTTGTGGCATCCGGTGATATTCCGGATATGGTAAATGACAGTTTTACTGTAATTGAGGGAAAACAGGAACAGCTTGGCGAAGAGATTATGCAGTTTGAAAGTATATTGTATGATGCTATGTCAGAACATATGGAGATGCTTGAAGACACCGGAATAGAAGAGATTTTTAATGCTTTGTCAACGATCCAGAAGCTGTTGTCAAACAGTTTGTTTATTGATTTGGAAGAAGAGCCTGGCACAGGTGCTATGGCAGATTCAGCTTATATTTCAGAAAAAAAGGATGAACTTGTTAAGCTTTTGACTGATTATTTTGAAACTCACAGTAAGGAGGTAAACCGTGCTGTGATGGGGGCATTGTTTTCCTCAATGCCAGTGTTGTTTAATTCACAGCAGGAGATTAAGGATTATATTGAGTACAGCCTTTTTCATTGCAGTAACGCCAGCGAACTTATGGCTTGTGCAAAGATTTTAGAGGAACTGATGGAAGATGGCTGACAAGGGCAGGGGATGGAATGAAAATCCGTTTTCATAAAAAATTGTATAAGGGTGGTATTTCGGATAGAAAGCTGGCCGATATTAAAAGAAAAGTTAAATGGGGATTTCCCAAATTAAATCTTTTTTTGATTACACTTCCTATATCAAACCAGGGTATTTTAGAGGTGTACTGGTATCCTGAGCTTTTTCAGAAGTTATATAGGGATATGGAAAATGAACTGGTTGTTGTCGGAATAGCCGGAACAAGAGAAAAAGCATTTGAGATAATTAAAAGTATGATTGAAGATATTGGTGTTTTGGAAGACAGTATTTTGGTAAGAGCCTATTTTGAGGAGTAGATATGATATTTTCGGTATTAAAGGTAATAG
>JAIDHZ010000183.1 GCA_029052995.1 Lachnospiraceae bacterium
ATGAGTTAGTGGTGGCTGTAAGCGGAGAGATTACCGGATTTAAGCTGCGCTGCCCGCCGTCAAAATTAACCACGGTTAAGGCATTGCAGTCTATTGGTTATGAGACCATTGCAAGCGGAGACAGCCACAATGACCTGGCAATGATTCAGGCTGGTAAAGCAGGATTTCTGTTTAAGAGTACAGAACAGATTAAGAAGGATTATCCGCAACTTCCTGCATTCGAGGAGTATGATGATTTGATGGCAGCGATTAAAGAAGTGCTGTAGCTGGAAATCAGTATATAATGAATAATTAACTAAAATGTATGAGGCAGATGCTTTGCAGATAAGTAAAAAGTGTGTAATTAAGAAAGGCGGTTTTGACATGGAAGTAATTTTATTGGAAGATGTGAAAAACGTTGGAAAAAAGGGTGATGTAGTCAAAGTAAATGATGGCTATGGACGTAACGTGCTGATAAAAAAAAAGCAGGCGTTAGAGGCAACTGGCAAGAACTTGAATGATTTAAAGCTTAAGAAAGCAAATGATGATAAAATTGCAGCAGAGAATTTGGCAGAGGCAAAAGAGCTTGGAAAAAAGATTGAGGAGTCTGAGATTTCTGTTGCCATTAAGGTGGGAGAGGGAGGAAAGAGTTTTGGTTCTGTATCCTCCAAAGAGATTGCAGAGGAAGTAAAGACCCAGCTTGGCTTTGATGTGGATAAGAAGAAAATTCAGTTAAAGGATGCAATTAAGACTACGGGAACCCATGAGGTGAAGATTAAACTGCATCCAAAGGTGACAACAACATTAAAGGTAAATGTAGTGGGGAAATAGGTTATATTAATAACATGGATGAAGCGGTAATTAAAAAAATACAACCGAATAATTTAGAGGCTGAGCAGGCTGTGATTGGTTCCATGCTGATGGATAGAAGTGCCATTGTCGATGTGGCAGACATTTTGACCAAGGATGATTTCTATTATAGTCAGTATGGTTTGCTTTTTGATGCCATGGTACAGCTGTATAATGAGGGAAAAAATGTAGATTTGCTTGTTGTCAGTAATAAGCTGAAGGAGATGGGTGTACCGGAAAATGTCAGCAGCATGGATTATGTGGGAGATATTGTGGCGATGGTGCCAACCTCTGCAAATGCCAAGCAGTATGCGCAGATTGTACAGGATAAAGCGGTGTTGCGCAAAATGATTCGTTTTATGGAGCGGACGGTTGAGGAATGTTATGCAGGGAAAACGGGGGTAGCAGAATTATTGGAGAGCTCTGAAAAAGAAATGCAGGAAATTGTACAAAGCCGTAGTGGTGGAGAGGTGTTTACGCCAATGCAGGAAATTGCGTTAAGTGTGTTAGATACTGTGGAAGCATCTGCAAGGCGTGGAAGCAAGATTACCGGTGTGCCAACAGGATTTATTGATTTGGATGAAAAGCTGACGGGCTTGCACGGGTCAGAGCTTATTTTAATTGCTGCAAGACCGGCTATGGGTAAGACTGCATTTGCATTAAATATTGCACAAAATGCTGCAATGAAGTCGGATGTTCCCTGCGCAGTTTTTAGTCTGGAGATGAGCAAGGAGCAGTTGGCGACACGTTTGATTGCCATGGATTCCATGGTAGATTCCCAGGCAATCCGAACAGGCCAGTTGGTGGATTCTGACTGGGACAAGCTGATGGACTCTACATATCGTGTAGGCTCTACTCCAATGTTTATTGATGATACCCCGGGTATTACCATAGCAGAGCTGCGTTCTAAGTGCAGAAAGCTAAAGCAGACGCAGAATATCGGACTGATTATCATTGATTATCTTCAGCTGATGAACGGAGCAGGGCGGAGTGAATCCAGACAGCAGGAGATTTCGGAAATCAGCCGCTCGTTAAAAAAATTAGCCAGGGAATTAGATGTTCCGGTAATTGCGTTGTCCCAGTTAAACCGTGCAGTGGACAGCCGTGAAGACCATAAGCCTGTAATGTCAGACCTTCGTGAGTCCGGAGCTATTGAGCAGGATGCGGATGTAATCATGTTCATTTACCGTGATGATTATTATAATAAGGAATCTACCAAGCCCGGAATTGCAGATATTATTGTGGCGAAGCAGAGAAATGGATCTACGGGTCCGGTTGAGCTTGTTTGGCTTGGCAAATATACGAAGTTTGGCAATAAGGAGCGAAGGGCAAAATAATACTATTTGTAATTATAAGTTAAAATCATAGAGTTTGGAGGATATAAATATGTTTAATCCGGGAATGCTGATAAAATTACAGGGAATGAAGGATACATTTGTACGTAACCATCCGAAATTTCCCGCCTTTTTAAAGGCTGTGGGTAGTACTGCGGTGGAGGAAGGCGCAATTATTGAAATACAGGTTACAAAGACAAACGGGGAAGTGTTAAAAACAAATGTAAAGCTTCAGGAAAGTGATGTGGAGCTGGTAAAAGAAATTGTGGGAATGGCGGGAAAGTAGAGCATACAGCATTTCCAAGTAAAGGCACACCAATTTGTCCGGATAACACCCTCCGGTGCAGATTGGTGTACTTTGCTCAACATTTTATCCAAGAGTAAATTATTTCCGTGCAGCAGCATTTTCACCAACTACCTTTGTTTTCTTCTTAAATGCTGCATTATATTCCTTTGCCAGCTTATTCATATTGTGGATGACAAAGAAATCAGAAATCCATTGTCCCCCTACTATAAATAGAAATGTTCCAAATAACCGGATGCCCAGTGTTGTACCGGGACCGGGACCTAATTTTAGTCCTAATTTCTCTCCGGTTACCTGAACCCTGTCGGCAACCCAAAAAAACCATACCCAGCGGTAGATTCCGAGGGTGATTAGTGACAGAAAGCATACAAGTATGTAGTTGAGGAGTCGTTTCTCCTCATGGTTCATCTCATTCAAATCCTGTGTAAAATGAAACCAAAAATAGATATTATAAATACCAAAGGTTGGTATTGTAAATAATATCAGCTTCCAAAGCCTCCGATTTTCCTCTATCATTTGGTGTTCCCCCTTTTATTCAGCAAATTCATTTTCAAATCATAAAGCGGTTTGGATAAATCTACATATACCTCTTGTGGATTTACCAGACGTCTTGTTTCATCCCACAACAGGCTTAATTCTTGCTGGCAGTAACTGCGAATATCCATAGTTTTTGGTGATTCGTATATACATTGTCCTTTTTTGAATACAGGAACAAGAATTTCTGTCATTTCGTAGCTTCCACCCGGCAGAAGGGAGCGCTTCCATGTGTCAATCGGATGAAAGATCTCCAAATCCTTTGTTGTATCATATTCTTCAGAGGCCAAAGCAATCAAATCAGCCTTTAATTTGCCGGTTTCTTTATCAATAATCCGGTATACTGTCTTGTTTCCTGGATTTGTAATTTTTACAGGATTTTCGGAAATCTTAATCTTAGGCGTAAATTCAGTATCTCCATTTTTTTGAATTGCGGCAAGCTTATAGACGCCGCCAAATGCCGGACAGTCAGCAGAGGTAATCAGATTTGTCCCCACTCCCCAAGAGGTAATGGCAGCGCCTTGGGTTTTTAAACTGTCAATCAGATATTCGTCCAAATCTGAAGATGCGGAGATAATGGCATCCGTAAATCCGGAGGCATCCAGCATTTTCCTTGCCTTCTTGGAAAGGTAGGCAAGGTCGCCGCTGTCTAAGCGGATTCCATATTTCTTTGGCTTGATTCCTTGTGCCCTCATTTCCTCAAACACCTTAATGGCATTGGGGACACCGGATTTTAAGGTATCATAGGTATCTGCCAGTAAAATGCAGGCATCCGGATACATATCGGCGTAAGTTTTAAATGCAGTATATTCATCAGGAAAACTCATAATCCAGCTATGGGCATGGGTTCCAAGTACCGGAATGTCAAATACCCTTCCACAAAGAACGTTGGAGGTTCCGCTACAGCCACCGATAACGGCAGCTCTTGCTCCTAGCGTTCCTGCGTCCGGTCCCTGAGCGCGTCTTAAGCCAAATTCCATAACGCCGTCTCCCTGTGCGGCAAAGCATACCCGCGATGCCTTTGTGGCAATAAGGCTCTGATGATTTAAAATGTTTAAAATGGCAGTTTCCACAAGCTGTGCTTCCATAACCGGAGCAACAACCTTGACTAAAGGCTCCTGCGGAAATACCACACTTCCTTCCGGTATGGCATAAATATCACCGGTAAAATGGAAACCGGCCAGATATTCTAAAAATTCCTCAGAAAAAATATTCAGAGTTCTTAAGTAATCAATGTCATCGTAGGAAAATGACAGGTTCTTTACGTATTCTATAATTTGCTCAAGTCCGGCGGTGACTGCATAACCGCTGCCGGATGGATTTTTGCGGTAAAAAGCATCAAAGATAACAGTATCATCGCTTTTTTTGTGAAAATATCCCTGCATCATCGTCAGTTCGTATAAATCTGTAAGTAATGTTAAATTTTTATATGCCATGAAAAATCCCCCTTGAGATATGTGGTTCTTAAAGTCTGCAGACTTTTGCTTTATAGATTATAATAAGTGATCCGTATAAAGAAAATTTTATCATACCTGAAACAGATAGTAAATGTGACATTTCTTAATATTTTCTTAATATACATAAATTATTCTGCTGTCTGCTAAATTTATGATACAGGTAGTATAAGGCATCAAATAAAAAAATGCAAGGATGAGGTTGCCCCAAATGTGAACTGACTGTATAATTAAAAACGGTTGAAGAATCGGATTGTAAATTAGGGTAAGGAATTTAAGGAGAGATAGAAATGCGAAAGAAAATTATTTTTACACTGCTTACTGTTGTCTGGATGACCGTGATTTTTAGTTTGTCTAATGATCCTGCGGATGAGTCAGGCGAAAAGAGTTTAGCCGTTGGTAAATTGATATGTAGAATTACAGTAAAAGGCTATCATGACCTGACGGTTTCAAAATAGGAAGCTAACAAAAAACGATTTATTAAAAACGCAGGAAAAAATAACTTCTGATTGATCAGTTTGGCAGCAGAATATTGACAAAAGCTGATGAAAATGCTATATTTGACCTGATTATGATAGCGACGATGAAGGAGACAGTACCTTTTCCCAAAGCCCGGTACATTGAAGTATTAATCTTGGATGTACCTGTGGAGTCAGTACGGTACAGGCGTGCAATGAAGGTTTGCCGATATCTGGCACCATGACAGCGAATCCGTGAAGGTGAGAGACGGGTGGAAGCAGGGGAAAATGGGAATATCACTCTGGAGTTTTGAACCCAACGAATTATCTGGTGTCAGATGTAAGAATTATGATGATGTACTGGTCGTTAATTTCCCCTAAATCGATGGGGAATCCCTGTATGGATATTTGGCCTATACGATATGAGTAATGTATAATGATACAGATAATTTCAGTAGGCTTCAACGGTTGTTTCCCGTTATAGAAACCATGTATACTGAATGAATATTGAACATCTGCATTTTGATTGCGGTTTAAATTAGCTGCACTGCTGTAAGGCAGACTGGTACAGGTATATTGATTCACGTACAATGTATTAGGTGGTATAACGAATAAATAAGCCCTTTTCGTCCTGATGCAGGAGGAGAAGGGCTTTTATGATGAATTGCGGAATATGAGTTATGTGCTGAAGAACAATATCCATGCAGCAGGAAAAGTTCCGCAACGCTTTAATATATGTGAATAGAAAGGAAGAAGCAGAAATGTACGAAAAAGTATCAAAAGATTTAAATTTTGTAGAACGTGAGCAAAAAACGCTCGATTTCTGGAAAGAGAATAAGATTTTTGAACAGTCCATTGAAGAGAAGGAAGGCAAACCGGTATATACCTTCTATGACGGACCACCAACCGCAAACGGTAAGCCGCATATCGGACATGTGTTAACCCGTGTCATTAAGGATATGATTCCGAGATACCAGACCATGAAGGGACACAAGATTATCCGTAAGGCAGGCTGGGATACCCATGGACTTCCGGTAGAGTTAGAGGTAGAAAAGCTGTTAGGGATTGATGGAAAGGAGCAGATTGAGGAATACGGTCTTGATCCTTTTATCACAAAATGTAAAGAATCTGTCTGGAAATACAAAGGGATGTGGGAGGAATTCTCCGGCAAGGTTGGTTTCTGGGCAGATATGGATGATCCGTATGTAACCTATCACAATGACTTTATCGAGTCCGAGTGGTGGGCATTAAAGAAAATCTGGGACAGAGATTTATTGTATAAAGGATTTAAGATTGTACCGTACTGCCCACGTTGTGGCACACCATTATCAAGCCATGAGGTCGCACAGGGCTATAAGGCAGTAAAAGAGCGTTCCGCTATTGTACGTTTTAAAGTGATTGGAGAGGATGCATATTTTCTGGCATGGACAACCACACCTTGGACACTTCCTTCTAATGTGGCACTTTGTGTGAACCCGGATGAAACCTATTGCAAGGTAAAAGCAGCGGATGGCAATACCTATTATATGGCAGAGGCACTTGTTGACAAGGTTCTTGGCAAGCTTGCAGATGAGGAAAATAATACACCCGCATATGAAGTATTGGAAACTTATGCAGGTACGGATTTAGAGCGTAAAGAATATGAGCCTTTATTTGACTGTGCCGCAGAGGTGGCAGCAAAGCAGAAGAAAAAGGGACATTACATTACCTGTGATTCCTATGTCACTATGACGGACGGTACCGGTATTGTTCATATTGCACCTGCATTTGGTGAGGATGATGCACAGGTGGGAAGAAAATATGACCTTCCATTTGTACAGTTTGTAGACGGTAAGGGTAACTTAACGGAAGAGACTCCATTTGCAGGTCTGTTTGTAAAGGATGCAGACCCGAAGGTACTGGTGGATTTGGATAACAGAGGACTGTTATTTGATGCTCCAAAGTTCGAGCATGATTATCCGTTTTGCTGGAGATGTGATACGCCACTTATTTACTATGCAAGAGATACATGGTTTGTAAAAATGACAGAAGTCCGTGAGGACTTAATTCGCAATAACGATACCGTAAACTGGATTCCGGAGTCTATCGGAAAAGGACGGTTCGGTGACTGGTTAAAGAACGTTCAGGACTGGGGAATTTCCCGCAACCGTTACTGGGGAACACCGCTTAATATTTGGGAATGTGAGTGTGGCAAACGTCATGCTATTGGGTCCATTGCAGAGCTTAAGGAAATGAGTGACAACTGTCCGGAGGATATTGAACTGCACCGCCCATACATTGATGCGGTAACCATTAAGTGTCCGGATTGTGGTAAAGAAATGCACAGAGTACCGGAGGTAATTGACTGCTGGTTTGACTCCGGGGCTATGCCGTTTGCACAGTGGCACTATCCATTTGAAAATGAAGATATCTTCAAGGAGAATTTCCCTGCAGACTTTATTTCCGAGGCAGTTGACCAGACAAGAGGATGGTTTTATTCCCTGATGGCGATTTCAACGTTAATCTTTAACGAGGCACCATATAAGAATGTCATCGTTCTCGGCCATGTCCAGGATAAAGATGGTCAGAAGATGAGTAAATCAAAGGGTAATGCAGTAGACCCTATGGAGGCATTAAACAAGTACGGCGCAGATGCCATCCGGTGGTATTTCTACACCAATTCTGCTCCATGGCTGCCAAACCGGTTCCATGAAGATGCAGTGGTGGAAGGACAGCGTAAATTTATGGGTACCTTGTGGAATACCTATGCATTTTATGTTTTGTATGCGAATATTGATAATTTTGACCCAACGCAGTACAATTTAGATTATGATAAGCTTTCAGTTATGGATAAATGGCTTTTTTCCAAGCTGAATACAGTAGTGAAGGCAGTAGACGAGAATCTTGGCAATTACCGGATTCCGGAGGCAGCAAGAGCCATGAGCGAATTTGTGGATGATTGCAGTAACTGGTATGTAAGACGTTCCAGAGAGCGTTTCTGGGCAAAGGGAATGGAGCAGGATAAGATTAATGCATATATGACCCTTTATACGGCACTGGTTACCATTTGTAAGGTAGCAGCACCGATGATTCCGTTTATGACGGAGGATATTTACCAGAATCTGGTTAGGAGCGTAGACCAGACCGCACCAAAGAGTATCCATCTGTGTGATTTCCCTGTCTGTGATGAAAAGTTTGTGGATCAAGAACTTGAGACAGATATGGATGAGGTTCTTAAGATTGTTGTTTTAGGACGTGCTGCAAGAAACAGTGCCAACATCAAGAACAGACAGCCAATCGGCAATATGTATGTAAAGGCTGGCAAAGAGCTTTCTGATTTCTATAAGGAAATTATTGAGGACGAGTTAAATGTGAAGGCAGTTACCTTTCAGGATGACGTATCGGAATTTACCTCCTACACATTTAAACCGCAGTTAAAAACTGTGGGACCGAAATATGGAAAGCAGTTAAATGCCATTCGCACATATTTGTCAAATGTCAACGGCAGTGAGGCAATGAACACCCTAAAGACAGAAGGTGCATTGAAGTTTGATGCAGACGGTGTGGCGGTATCACTGGCAGAAGAAGATTTGCTGATTGAAACCGCCAAGTCCGATGATTATGTGACAGAGGCGGACGCAGTTGTCACGGTGGTGTTGGATGTTCAGTTGACACCGGAGCTTATTGAGGAAGGCTTTGTCCGTGAAATTATTTCCAAGGTACAGACCATGCGGAAAGAGGCAGGCTTTGAGGTGATGGATAAGATTACCATTTCCGTTGCCAATAATGACAAGGTTGCTGAAATCATGAAACGGAATGAGGAAACCATTTTTGCGGATGTGCTGGCAACGGAAGTTCATTACGGAACGACAGAGGGATATACGAAGAACTGGAGCATCAACGGGGAGAAGGTAGACTTTGGAGTGACGAAAAATGCTTTATTGAATAAGCGAAGCTTAAAGTAATAAGAAGGTTTCCGTGAAGCTGAAGCTTAAGTAAGATGCGGGAATGTATTTGAAAAAGCAAACGATAGAAGATGAAAGGGTGTAAAGCCGGAATTCACAGGAGAATTCCGGCTTTGTGCCGTTCATGATTTGGATATAGTTTTCCGTTTTCGGGTATGATTCCGCCGCACTCTACGTCATTCCTGTTGTCTGCTTTTGTATTATCTGCATGTTGGAATTCATATTTTGAATTGATAATATAGTATTTTATGGTAAAAATGCAATGTATTAAATTTTTTACTGTATTTTGGGGGATAAAACAATGTTAAAATGCTGTTTTTTGTCGAAAGGTAGAAAGATTTTTCGTTGAAGAAGGAAGAAAAATAAGTTATAATAAAAGATATATGTGTAAAAGGGGAATTGTAATTTTATATAAAATTAGAGGAGGAATCATAAAAATGTACAAAAAAGTAATTTCAGCAATCATGATAAGTGCAATGCTTTGTGGAGTATTGTCGCCAATGCAATATGTACAGGCAACGGGCGAAAACAGCAATACGCAGACCGCAACAGAAAACACATCAGGAAAGGTAACGGAAGTTACAACAGAAATTACAACAGAAATTAAAACGGAGGAGTCAACAGAACCGACAACGGAAGTGCCGCAGAATACACCGGTAAACAGGGAAGATGACCCCAATTATGTTGTTACCGGATTATCTCCTTCTGACTCAAAGGTAGTTCTGTTAGATCCGGGACATTGTAAAACCCATCCCGGTGCAAGTAAAAACGGGTTGAGGGAAGAAGAAGTCGTACTGGATATTGCAAAGGCATGTCAGAGCAAGCTGGACAAATATGCAGATGTAACAGTCTATATGACAAGAACAGCAGGGACCTGCTGCAATAAGCTTGGACTTGGAGATTGTTTGTCGTCCCGTAATAATTATGCAAAGCAATTGGACGCAGATTTCTTGATCAGTATGCATATAAACGCAGGTTCGTCTTCCGGGGCAAATGCTTTAGTGGCATATAAGTCAGGATATCATGATAATGTCCGTAAGGAGACACAGGCATTTGGAAAGCTTGTGTTAAAGAAGCTGGAGGGATTAGGGATAAAGAACAGGGGGTTCCTTCTTCGTAAATCTGGAACCGGAAACCGATACAGCAATGGTAAACTGGCAGATTACTATTCCATCGTACGAAGGGGAGTTGTATATAATATACCAAGCATGATTATTGAGCATGGTTATGTTACGAGTTCATCGGATTGTAATAAGTTTTTTAAAACAAAGGCAAAACGTACCAAGGTTGGAAATGCGGATGCAGATGCAATTATATCTTATTACAAATTGAAAACACGTGTGACTGAAGGTAAGCTGGATAAGCAGAAGGATGGAACCTATTTTATAACGAAAGAAGGAAAGAAAGCGCTTGGTTGGGTGAAATATAATGGAAAATGGTATTTTTTTGACAAAGAAACAGGAAAAATGAAAACGGGAATGATTGAGGACGACGGAGAAAGCTATTTCTTAGATAAAAAAACCGGAGAAATGAAAGTCGGCTGGATTAAAAATGGAAGTACAAATTATATTGCAAGAGGTGACGGAACCATTGTCAAGGGCCAGGCATATTGTGACGGGATGTATACCTATTTGTTGAATTCTTCCGGCAAACAATTAAAGATGGGATTGCATACTGTTAACGGAAAAACTTATTATGTAAATAATAAGAAGCGTGTGCTTTCCGGAGTTCTCAATATAGATGGAAAACATTACCTGTTTGACAGTGAAACAATGGCAATGTGTTACGGTTATACAAAGCAGGGAAACAAATATTATTATGCGGATGAAGAAACCGGAGTTTTAGCATGCAATAAAATTGTCACAGTAAATGGAACCCAGTACTATTTTGGTAAATCCGGCGCCCGTCAGACAGGTTGGGTAAAATATAAAAAAGCCAAATATTATTTTTCAACTTCAGACGGAAAAATGATAAAAGGATGGAAAAAAATTAAAGGCAAATATTATTACTTTAGTAAGACAACCGGAAAAATGCAGAAAAGCAAATGGATAGGTAATTATTATGTTAATTCCAAAGGGGTTCGTACAAAAAAGAAATAGGACTTGAGAATTATGTCGATATTTGGTAAACTATTACAGTGTGCAACAAAACGTTTGATGTGTTGGTTAGCTTTTCTTTAGAGCGGGTAACATATCAATATGGACGGAATATAGACCAGTAGGTACAAGGAGGATATAATTATGACAAGAAAGTTAGACTTTGATAAAGAAACTTTCAAAAAAGAGGTTGTTAATAATGTTAAGACCCTTTATCGCAGAACGATTGATGAGGCGACACAGCAGCAGGTATTTCAGGCAGTGGCATATGCAATTAAAGATACCATTATTGATCGGTGGATTGCAACACATAAAGAGTATGAGAGAAAGCAGGTAAAGACAGTTTATTATCTTTCCATGGAATTCTTAATGGGCAGGGCATTGGGCAACAATCTCATTAACCTGACCTGTTACAATGAGGTTAAGGATGCTTTGGAAGAGTTAGGCTTTGATTTAAATGTAATTGAGGATCAGGAGCCGGATGCAGCGCTTGGTAATGGCGGTTTAGGAAGACTTGCAGCATGTTTTCTTGACTCTTTGGCAACTTTGGGATATCCGGCTTACGGATGCGGTATTCGTTACCGTTACGGAATGTTCCGGCAGGAAATCAGGGATGGTTATCAGATGGAAAAACCGGATGACTGGTTAGTAGACGGCAATCCATTTGAAGTGCGTCGTTCTGAGTATGCATGTGAAGTCAAGTTTGGTGGCAATGTAAAGGTAGAGTATGTAGATGGACGTAACCGTTTCGTGCAGGAGAATTATTCTTCTATACGTGCCGTACCATATGATTTGCCGATTATAGGATATGGCAATAATGTGGTTAATACACTTCGTATCTGGGATGCAGAGGCGATGCAGGATTTTAATCTTGACTCATTTGATAAGGGTGAATATCAAAAGGCTGTTGAACAGCAGAACTTAGCAAGAACAATCGTAGAAGTTCTCTATCCAAATGATAACCATTATGCAGGTAAGGAGTTAAGATTAAAGCAGCAGTATTTCTTTATTTCTGCTTCTGTCCAGACTGCTATTAAAAAATTTAAAGAAAATAATAAGGATTTAAAGGATATTCCGAAGAAGATTACTTTCCAGCTGAATGATACTCATCCTACTGTAACAGTAGCAGAGCTTATGAGAATCTTAGTAGACGAGGAAGGTCTTGAGTGGGATGATGCATGGGAAATTACAACAAAGACCTGTGCATATACAAATCACACGATTATGGCAGAGGCACTTGAGAAATGGCCAATTGAGCTTTTTTCAAGATTATTACCCCGTGTTTATCAGATTATTGAAGAGATTGACAGAAGATATGTTAATTACATTCGTGAAAAGTATCCCAATAATCCTGACAAGGTTAGGAACATGGCGATTCTATATGATGGACAGGTTAAAATGGCACACCTTGCAATTGCGGGTTCCTTCTCTGTAAACGGTGTTGCGCAGCTTCACACAGAGATTCTAAAGAAACGTGAGCTCAAAGATTTCTATGAGATGAGACCGGAGCAGTTTAATAATAAGACAAATGGCATTACCCAAAGGCGTTTCTTATTACATGGTAATCCGTTATTAGCTGACTGGATTACTTCCAAGATTGGTGATGAGTGGATTGTGGATCTTCCGCATCTTGAGAAGTTAAAGGTATATGTTGATGATGAGAAGTGCCAGCAGGAGTTCATGAACATAAAGTATCAAAATAAAAAACGTCTTGCAGCTTATATTAAGGAAAACAATGGTATTGATGTTGACCCCCGTTCCATATTTGATGTACAGGTGAAGCGCCTTCATGAGTATAAACGGCAGTTACTTAACATTTTACATGTAATGCATTTATACAACGAGATTAAAGAGCACCCTGAGATGGATATGGTGCCTCGGACTTTTATTTTTGGAGCAAAGGCAGCAGCAGGCTATAAGAGTGCAAAGCTTATTATTAAGTTAATCAACTCTGTAGCAAATGTTGTAAACAATGATGACTCAATTAAGGGTAAGATTAAAGTTGTGTTTATTGAAAATTACCGTGTATCTAATGCAGAGTTAATCTTTGCGGCAGCAGATGTCTCAGAGCAGATTTCAACGGCTTCACGTGAGGCTTCAGGAACAGGTAACATGAAGTTTATGTTAAATGGCGCTCCAACCCTTGGTACTATGGATGGTGCAAATGTTGAGATTGTCGAAGAAGTTGGTGAGGAGAATGCATTTATATTCGGATTGTCTGCCGATGAGGTTATGGCTTATGAGCGTGATAAAAATTACCGTCCGTCTGACATTTACAACAGCAATGCAATTGTCCGTCGTGTTATGACACAGTTGATTAATGGTGCATTTAACGATGATACAGAGATATTCAGAATGCTTTATGATTCATTAATGAAAGAAGATATTTACTTTACATTGAAGGATTTTGATTCTTATGCGGAAGCGCATAAAAAGATTGATGAGGCTTACAGGGATGAAAAACGCTGGGCCAAGATGGCAATGATGAATACTGCCTGCGCAGGTAAGTTCTCTTCTGACCGTACAATTGAGCAGTATGCAAAGGAGATTTGGAATCTTGAACAGGTGGAAGTAAAGATGCCGAAGGAATCTGTAAATGAGAATTTTACAGGAAAGGTGTCAGTGAATAGATATTGATTTTTAATTTAATTTATGCATAATAAAAACCTCTCTCACATAGAATGGTGGGAGAGGTTTTTATTATGAAAAAGTTTATTATATGTTTTATTTGTGTAATGGCGATGCCCTGTGTTTTGATTTTTTTATTTAGCCTCATTTTCTCGGATATTTCTTTTGGAACAGGTGGAAATGGAATAGATAGCAGAAGGATGGGGAAAAATGTATTATTAGAAGTAAATGGTCTGTATAAAAGCATGGATGTGGAGGAATATGTGTTAGGTGTACTGCCGGGAACAATTCCTGCAGACTATGATATGGAGACACTAAAAATGCAGGCTGTGTTAATTAGAACAAACGTGTTAAAGGAAATGCAGGAAAAGGGTACGGAGGATGCGGCAGATTTGTCGTATCATTATATGACTGTAGAGGAAAGAATTGAATTATTTGGTGAGCAAAACTATGAAAAATATGAAAGAAAATTTGAGCAGGCAGTAATTAATACAGCAGGTCTTGTTGTGAAAAGTGAAAATACTTTGATTATGGCTTTATATCATGAGGTAAGTATTGGAAAAACAGCAGATGCAAAAGAGATTTTGGGAGAAGATATTTCCTATTTGAAATCTGTGGACAGCAGCCAGGATGTAGAGGCAAAGCATTATATGAATCTTGTGCTCTATACATGGAAGGAGTTGGCTGAATGCCTGAAATTGCCAGAGGAGAAAGAGTGTAAAGCAGAGGTTACAGAGAGCACCGAAAATGGTTTTGTAAAACAGCTTTCTGTGGATGATAAGGTTTATACAGGGGATGAGGCAGTGAAACAGTTTGGGCTCTCTTCTACAAATTTCTATGTAGAAAAATATGGAGAGGGAATACGTTTTGTATGTATAGGAAAGGGTAATTGTCTTGGGGTATCTTTATATGGAGCGAATCGTATGGCACTAGATGGTAAAAAGATGGAAGAGATTATCCGGTATTATTATCAGGGGGTCAGCATTGCAGAATTTAGTAGTAGTGGGGAAGATGTTGCAAAATAAGGAAGTTGACAGTTTTAAGCATTTATGAAATAATGTACATAAATTCAGACAGACAAAAGAGGGAAAATGCAGATGAAGTATAGATTTTTTCTGAATTATATACCGGTTATGATAGTGGTTAGCTTTTTGTTTATATTTGCAGCAGAGAAGCTGGAAGATAAGGCAGTAATGACCAGTTATCAGCTTGGTTCCGATGATCTGGGAGAATATCAGGGAAAAGTTATAAAGGATGGAGGAACCGCTCAGGGAAGCGGGGGAATTGAGCAGGAATTATATAATGGGACGGATTTAAGAAATAACGGGATGCCATATTGTATAAAAGTGAACAAGACACAGAATGTCGTGACTGTGTATAGTTTGGGAGATAAAGGTCTTTACAATAATCCTGTAAAGGCAATGGTATGTTCCGTTGGAGAAACTGGAAATACACCTACTGGAGTTTTTAAATTAGGTGACCGGTCAGAATGGATGCCTCTTGAGGGCGGAGTATATGGTCAGTATGCTGTTAATATAACGGGAAGCATTTTATTTCATTCTGTACCGTATTTTACGCAGGATAAGGCTGATTTAGAGGTGGAAGAATACAATCGTCTGGGCAGCAGTGTTTCTGCCGGCTGTGTCAGGCTTTCTGTAATAGATGCAAGATGGATTTATGATAATTGCAGCAAGGATACCTATGTTGAGATTTTTGAAAGTGATTATGTGGGACCATTAGGAAAACCGGTGGCAGCAGTTATCAGTAGTGGTGGAAAAGAGGGAAACTGGGATCCGACCGATCCGGACCGCTCAAACCCCTACATGAGTAACATACCGGTTATATTGGGAGCTTATGACAGGGAAGTGGAGCGCTATTCAGAATTTGACATTTCTTCAGGGGTAACAGCCTTAGATTCTACAGGAAAGGATGTAACACCATATATGGAGATAGAAGGAGATGTAGATCTAGATACCTGTGGTACTTACAAGGTGACTTATAAAGTGACAGATGAAACGGCAGTGACAGCAACGGCAACGGCGAATATTATTGTAAAAGATGAGGAACCGCCGGTTTTATTTGTGAATCAGGTTGTTTCTTCCATTGGCTCTTACGACGCAACCTCTATCGAGTTTTTAGAGGAGCTGCTTTTGAAAAATGTAACGGCATTTGATGGCAAAAAACAATTGGACGATAGTGCAGTTATAATGGATTACTCAGAAATTTTGGAAAAGGGCTATGGGAAATGCCATATTAAATATCAGGCTAAGGACAGTGAGGGAAATAAGTCCGAAGTGATAGTTTTATCTGTAGATGTGGATTTGGAAGCACCAAAGATTTCGCTTAAAAATAAGCAGAAGGGAGTGATTCGGGTTTCAAATATGCTGAATGATGATTATATGCTTAATCTTGTAGAAGCAAGTGACAAAAGCGGGGCAGTTGAAGTGACAATCAGCCGTCCATTGGCATATCAACCAGGTGCACCTTATACTGTACTATATATTGCGAAGGATAAATTCGGAAATGTCACAACATTAAATGTAACTTATCAGATTAAAGAATAGTTACGATTTATTGAATAATTCATTTCTTCTATGGTAAAAATATGTGTAGAGGTGATGAATATGAAAATGCGTGATGATAATTTTTTACAAAAGCTAAAGAATAATGCATTTTACGTTGCACTCGGGCTTGGCTTGATTGCTGTGCTGGCAGTGGTTGCAGTTTATACTGTAGAGCGGAGGGGCACTGATTTGGCAAAAGGCGACATGGATTTGAATCAGGTATCGGATTATATTTCGAATGAGGATGTTCCAGTGGCTGATGTAGATGGAAGTATTATGAGAAATGATTCTGTCTCCGGAATTACAACTGAAACAAAAACCGAGGTGGCAGATGATCAAAACACGGATCTTGCTGTAAACGATGATAAGGATGAGGAGCAGACTACATCGGAGGAGATTAAGGAAAGTGATATACAAAAGGGCATTACGGAAGAACCTTCGGTAGCTGTAGCAGCAGATACAGGAGAACTTAATTTTACAAGTGATAAGGCGATTGGTTGGCCGGTACAGGGAAAAGTTATTATTCCGTATAGTATGGAAACCACTGTGTATTTTGAAACACTGGATCAGTATCAGTGCAGTTCAGCAATGATGATTGCTGCCGGAAAGGGCACTACTGTACAAAATGCTTATCTTGGCCAGGTGACAAAGATTACAAGTGATGATACCTATGGTAATATGGTGACATTATATATTGGTAATGATTATAGTATTGTATATGGACAGTTGGACACAATTTATGTAAATGAGGGGGATTTTGTGAAAGCAGGAGAATCCATAGGAACAATCGGAACACCGACAGACAGCTTTGAGAAAGAGGGCAGTCATCTGTATTTTCAGATGTTACAAAAGGAACAGCCGGTCGATCCGTTGCTCTACGTGGAATAAAGACAGGGGCTGTCGCAAATTGGTAAGTTTCAACTATTCTTTGAAAGTTTTTTCTTGGTGCGACAGCTCTTCTTTGCAATTTTTGCAATATCCGGTAAAAATAGTGGAATGGTCTAAAATGGTACCATCGAAATCTTTAGCGGCCTCACGGTTCAGGTTATCTGCATAGGGGATGAGAAGATCAGAAACACATCCACATTGCCTGCACATAAAATGGTAATGAGGTCTTGTGTCTGCATCAAAACGGTCAACTTTACCATCGCAGGATAAACGGGTAATCTCTCCCGATTCTGATAAGAGAGAAAGGTTGCGATATACTGTGCCCAGGCTAATGTTTGGAATGGTGTTGCGAATATTCTGGTATACCATATCTGCGGTGGGATGATCTTTCCGTGACATTAGATATACCAGGATTGCATCCCGTTGCCTGCTATGTTTTCTTATAGTCTGTCCGGTCATATATTTTTCTCCTATGATAACTGATAAAGAGTAACAATTATTATTTTCATTATATAATGAAGCCTTGTAAAATGTCAACAATATGATATAATACACGTAGGCAATGAGCAGTGCATTCATGAAAAAGAAAATTAACGTTGTGAGCTTGCTCACATAAGAGAATTTTCTTTTTTATGAATATAGAGCGAGAGCCCGTGACCGAGCCTTTAGGCGATAAGTGATGCTCAAAATCTTTGATTTTGTAAGCAGAACTTATGCGCAGCTGGTGCACTGCGGAGTTATGGCATAATGTGCAAAGTACATGACATAACGAGTGCAACAGGTGGGTTTTTGTGAAAAATGAGGTGTATTGATGATTGGAGAGAGGGAAAAAGATTTAGTCATCCGGATTATGGATTTATCTGAAAGTGCCATATTCATTTTTGAGCCGGCTAATTTTGATATTGTTTATTCTAATCCAAAAGCTGAGGCAATTTTTGGAGACAATCTTAGTGAAATGACATGTTATGAAGGTGTGGAAACCAAACAACGGCCGTGTATGGATTGTCCGTTTTCGAATTTACAGGACGGACAGGAAAGAATTATGGAGCGCTATTTGGAATCCTTTGATATGAAAGTAAAGCTAAAGGCAAATGGTCTGACATGGCTGGATGGAAGACGTGTTGTTTTATGTACAATATTAGATTCGGATGCTTTGTTACAGATAAAGATCGAGCGGGATATTAATAATCAAAAACAGTTTGAGGAAGAGCTGCGGTTATCAGGGGAATTATACCAGTCGGTAGTCAGCCAGTTAAAGACAATCGTCTTTGAGTACAATTATATACAGAATTCTTCTTATACATCACAGTTATTTGAAAAAAAGTTTGGAATTTGTGAGATTGAGGGAATTGATTTTACGGCAGAGGCAAATACACAGGGATTAATTTATCATGAAGATATTGATACATATAAAATGTTATTTAACGGTAGAAATGATGATTTCAGGGAGGTAATCTGCCGAATGAATGAGGTCAGCGGCAGGATAGCATGGTACCGGATTAGCATTCAGTTTATGTATAATGAAGCAGGTGACCTGATTCGCGCAATTGGCATCCTTAAGGATGAAGATGAGATTGTAAGATCTCACGAAACTTTGCGATATCGCTCAGAT
The DNA here is from genome assembly GCA_029052995.1 of Lachnospiraceae bacterium. GTDB lineage: Bacteria > Bacillota > Clostridia > Lachnospirales > Lachnospiraceae > CAG-590. The sequence continues at coordinate 18,645 of JAIDHZ010000183.1, forward strand.
TATGATGTACTGACAAATATACCAAATGTAAACCGTTTTTATATTGATGCAGGCAGACTGATTTCGGACAATAGGAACAAACAGTATGCAGTTATTTCATTCGATATAGATAAGTTCAAATTGATTAATGATTTGTTTGGAATGGAAACGGGAGATGATGTGCTAAAGCATGTGGCACAGGTTCTGAGGGAATGTTTGGACAAAGATGCTTTATTTTGCCGCGTGCATTCAGATGTATTTTTTGTCTGCATAGAATATTGTAAGCGTGAGGAGATCATTAAGCTGATTGAAAAACTGCGCAAAGGAATATATGATAATGATTTTGCTTTTGATGTTAATACCAGTTTTGGTATTTATCTTGTGACAGATCGTAATATTCCAATTAATTTGATGTGTGACCGTGCTACCCTTGCGGGAAGAACTGTTAAGGCAAATGCAATGAAATTCTGTTCTTTTTATGATGAGCAATATCGTGTAGAGATGTTAAAAACAAAAGACATTGAGCAGGATATGAATTTTGCTATTTCTGACAAACAATTTGTGATGTATTTACAGCCTAAATATGATTTGGAGTCAGGGAATATTTGCGGTGCTGAAGTTCTTTCAAGATGGATGCATCCTGTTAAAGGGTTGATTCAGCCCAACGACTTTATTCCGCTATTTGAGCGCAATGGTTTTATTTTAAAGCTGGACGAATATATGTGGGAGGAGGCATGTCAGACTCTTGCCAACTGGCGTTCCGAGGGAAGAACACCGGTTCCGTTATCGGTTAATATTTCCCGATATCATATTAAAAATAATGACTTGGTTCGTGTATGGAAGCAATTGATTAATAAGTACAAAATTCCAACGTCATATTTGACCTTAGAGATTACAGAGACATTCTTTTATGACTCGGATGACATGTATGCAGTATTGCAAAATCTTCAGGATATGGGCTTTCAATTAGAAGTGGATGATTTTGGGGCAGGTTATTCTTCCCTAAATATGATTCGCCAGGTTCCGGTTAATACAATTAAAATTGACAAAGATTTTTTAGATAAAAAGATGGCCACAGAAAAAGGTAAAATTGTAATCAGCCATACAATTGCCATGGCAAAGGATTTAAAGTTGCGTGTTGTGGCAGAGGGTGTGGAGACTGAGGAACATGTTGAGTTTTTAAAATCCTCATCCTGCGATGTTGCACAGGGATATTATTTTGCAAAGCCGATGCCGCTAGAAGATTTTAATCGGTTATGTTATGGTATAGCATAGTACATAAATAATTTTTTATAGAAAAAAGTCTATTATCTATATGCTATTTGAATGTTTGGATGTAACAAATTGCTATAAATTGCATTTTTTTTCAGATTAACCTTGACATGGCATATATCATGTTGTATATTTTTTTTGATAGCAAGGGTCGGGTGTTTACGACCAATAATAATAAAAAAGGAGAATATATTATGTTAGAAAAGATGAAAGAAATTATTGCTGAACAGCTTAGTGTGGATGCAGCAGAAGTGGAGTTGACATCTAATTTTAAAGAGGATTTAGGTGCTGATTCTTTAGATTTATTCGAATTAGTTATGGCACTTGAAGAAGAGTATGATGTTGAGATTCCTGCTGAAGAGTTAGAGAACATTGCGACTGTTGAAGATGTAATTGAGTACTTAAAGGCTCATGGTGTAGAGGCGTAATTTGTACTTTAAACGATAGATATCAGAATGAAATTATAAACTAATCAAAGGTATTGGAAAGACAATATAAAATACACAAATTTATGACAGTATTAAGAACAAAAATCTGCATAAATTTGTGTATTTTTATTCCTGCGAGCAACGAGCCAAGCGTGGTTGCTTGCATGCACATTTGGCGACTGCCGCAAAATTTAACACCCCCGCTGCTTAGCAACGGGGGTGTTGAATTACATTTGCTTATGGATAATGCCGTATTCATCATCCGGTATATATGGTAATTTACTGGGCATTTTCTAAATCAATAAAGTTCTCCAGTAATGACTGAAGTTCTGTCTGGGAAATACCATAGACTTTAGAATTTCCGTTCATTGGTCCTACAGTAACATCTACAGAAACAGCATCACCATATTCTGCGGCTTCAAAATTCTTTGACATGGTTTCATACATAAAATCAATAATCACCGGGTACAAATCTTCTTCGGTAAGTGATTTGCCTGCTTCGGTCTGTTCAGTTACATAATCTGTAATGTAAGTTTCGCCCTCGGACATCACATCTTTAAAAACCATAAGCTTGTAAGTTGTGACAGGAACAGAATAAGTTCCGTCACTATTTTTTGTAGCTTCCCCAACTTCGTATTTAAATGATTTATAAATGTTGGCAAATAACTCGCGGAATTTGGCCTTTTGTTCGTCTGTAGCTTTGTAGGCGCTTAAGTAAGAAATTTCTTCGTCAAGCAGACTTTCATACTGGGTTTTAATGGATTCAACGTCTGAATTTGTAATCTGGGCATATTCCTCAAATTCTCCGTGAGTGTTGGCATCAAGGCATGCTTTAATGTAAGCAGTTGCATCAAACTGGTTGCATCCGGTTAATGTAACGACCATTGTTAATAATAATAACAATGATAAAGATCTTTTCTTTAGGTTTTTCATAATTTTATCCTTTCTTTGTATAGGTTTGTTATATCACAAGGATACCTTGTTCAATAACTTCCCTTGTTTTGTGTTTTATGGACTTCCTATACGGTGAAAAGCCACATACATGTATTTTACTATAAACAGCTTTAAAATACAAGAATAATTGAAGTGCAAAAATAAAGGTAATATTTGGACGTATTGTAGTAAAAGTGAAATGGGACGGGCACATATTTCTTTTAGTGTCATATTTTAGATGTAGAGATAGGTTTGAAGGAAAATGGGAATGAAACAATATGATATCGCTTTAATTGGCGGTGATGCCCGCATCGCATATATGGCGCCCTGTTTCTTGGAAAAGGGATACCGTGTTATCTGCTATGGAATTATGGATGTGAAAGGGGAAGAAGCGTCGTTGCCCACATATGCAGATTCTATGGAGATTGCTATAAAAAACGCCGCCTGCGTTGTGGGCGGAATTTCTCTTTTTAAGAGCGGGAAAGTATTTTCGAAGAAGGAAATGCCGGATATGACAGAGGAGAGGTTTTATAAATGTCTGGAAGAGGATCAGATGGTATTTGGCGGTGTCATTCCGGAACGTTTTTCAGAGCTTTGCAGTGAGCGCAACATTTTATGTTATGACTTTATGAAGGATGAACCGTTGGCTGTTTTTAATGCAGTTGCAACAGCAGAGGGAACAATTTTAGAGGCACTCAAAAATAAGGAAACAAATATACACGGAAGTGAAACCCTGGTGCTGGGATATGGCAGATGTGGCAAGGTGCTTTCTGATAAACTTAAAGGAATGGGCGCAAGGGTTACGGTGTGCAGCCGCTGCCAGGTGGAGCTTGCCGGAGCAGAGGCTGTCGGACTTTCCGTTTTGCCAATCAGAAAATTAGAGGATAATATTCACAGGTTTGAGTATATTTATAACACGGTTCCGGCAGTGCTTCTCCGTGGAAATCTGCTTACGAGAATGCGAAGGGATGTATTGGTGATTGATATAGCCTCCGGCGAGGGTGGTGTAGATTACGGGAGAGCTGAGCAGTTAGGTATTCATGCACTGCATTGTCTTGGGCTTCCGGGGAAATATGCACCCATTATATCCGCAAGGGGACTGGTAGATTTTGTGATTCGAAAAATGGAACAGGGAAAGGTGATTTATAATGGAAATAAAGGGTAAAAAAGTTGGGGTGGCATTTACAGGGTCATTTTGTACATTTGAAAAAATATTTATTGAGCTTAAAAAACTGGTGGAGACCGGGGCAGATGTCTATACGATTTTCTCGGATTCCTCCCAAAAGATTGCAAGCAGGTTTGGAGCACCGGAGGAATTTTTGAAAAAGGCAGAAGAAATTACAGGCAGGGCGCCGATTTTAACGATTGGGGATGCGGAGCCAATCGGTCCTAAGGGATATCTGGATGTTCTGGTTATTTTTCCGTGTACGGGCAATACTGTGGCGAAGCTTGCAAATGGGATTACTGATACTCCGGTGCTGATGGCGGCAAAGGCACATATGCGCAACAATAAACCGCTGGTGATTTCCATTTCCACTAATGATGCGTTGGGCATGAACATGAAAAATATCGGGCTTTTATTAAATGCAAAAAATGTATATTTTGTACCATTTGGGCAGGATAACCCGGTAAAAAAGACAAATTCTCTGATTGCACACACAGACAGGCTGATTCCGACATTAGAGGATGCATTAGATGGAGTACAGATTCAGCCTGTTCTTGAAACATGGAAGTAAATATAACGGCTTAAGGCCTTGGCTGGCAGCTTTTAAATAGATATGACGAAAACAGGAAGGATAGATTTATGTGCGGCATAGCAGGATTTAGTAATTTTACACTGGATTATAAGGCGGCATGGCAAAAATGGGAAAAGGTGCTTAATGATATGAATAAAGTACAAAAGCACAGGGGGCCGGATGAGGAGGGAACCTTTCTAGTTCCCCACTGCGGGCTTTCCCATGTGCGGCTCTCAATCATTGACCTTAAGTCCGGACAACAGCCTATGATACGGAAAAGAGAGGGGAGAACATGCACAATTGTATACAACGGTGAAATCTATAATATGAGGGAGCTTAGAAAGGAGCTTCAGGGAACAGGGGTACATTTTGAGACCGACAGTGATACAGAGGTTATTCTTGCCGGATATCAGAGGTATGGAGCGGATATCGTAAAGCGGCTAAATGGAATATTTGCCTTTGCCATATGGGATGAATGGCGGGAAAAACTCTATATGTTTCGTGACCGGTCAGGTATCAAACCGCTGTTTTACAGTATGAAGGATAACGGAATTATTTTTTCTTCTGAGATAAAGGGGCTCCTTGCATATCCCAAAATGCAGGCACAGGTGGATAAGGAAGGTCTTTGTGAAGTGCTTGGGCTTGGACCTGCCAAAACCTATGGAAAAGGTGTATTTAAAAATGTATCTGAGGTGCTGCCGGGGCATTATATAGAGTTTGGTAAAAATGGTCTTCTTGATACCTGTTACTGGCAGTTGGAAAGCAGGCCACATAGGGAAAGTTTTGAGGATACGGTAGAACATGTAAGTTATCTGGTTGAGGATGCAGTGAAAAAGCAGATGCTTTCTGATGTGCCAATCTGCACCTTTTTGTCAGGAGGAGTAGATTCAAGCTTAGTGACTGCCATTTGCAGCAGTGAACTGAAAAAGCAGGGGAAACAGCTTACTACCTATTCCTTTGATTTTACTGACAATGACGTGAACTTTAAAGCGAATGCATTTCAGCCGACACAGGACCGGCCTTATGTGGAACAAATGGTAAAGTTTGCGGATACGGAGCATCATTTTCTTGAGTGTAACTATATGGAGCTTTATGATTATCTCTTTGAAGCGGTAGAGGCGAGAGACCTGCCATGTATGGCTGATGTGGAATCATCAATGCTCTATTTTTGCCGGAAAGTAGCAGAACACAATAAGGTGACACTTACAGGGGAGTGTGCAGATGAGATATTTGGCGGGTACCCGTGGTTCCATAAGAAGGAGTGCTTTGAGGCAGATATTTTTCCCTGGTCCATGGATATGTCGCCGAGAACAATGCTGTTAAAGGATGAGGTAAAGAGGGAGCTTCCGCTTGAGGAATATGCAAGGGAAGCATATAAACAGACTGTGGCAGAGACACCTGTATTAGAGGGGGAAAAACCGGAGGAGAAGCGCAGGCGTGAGATTGCCTATCTGAATCTTAAATGGTTTATGCAGACGCTGCTTGACCGTATGGACCGTACCAGTATGCGAAACGGCTTGGAGGCAAGAGTGCCATTTGCCGACCACCGCATTATTGAGTATGTATGGAATGTGCCATGGGAAATGAAGTGCCATAATGGCATTGTGAAGGGGCTGCTTCGGGCAGCAGGAGAAAAATATCTTCCCTATGATGTGCTTTACCGGAAAAAGAGTCCATATCCAAAGACTTATGACCCGGCTTATGAGAAAGTGCTTCGGGATACATTGTCTGAAATCATGAGAAATGGCAGTGAGCCAATCTGTACGCTGCTTGACAGGAAAAAGGTGGAGCAGTTTATGGAAAGCCCGACGGATTATGGAAGACCGTTTTATGGGCAGCTGATGGCAGGACCGCAGCTTTTGGCATATATGCTACAGGTGAATTATTGGATGAGAAAGTATCATATTGATATAGTGTGAAGTTGCATTTTGTATTTATGTCGAGGTGATGTTTAGTTCAATACTATAACATCACCTTTTAAGGTAAAGAATGACCTATACTGATTATTGCATTATGTAACAGAATTTACAAGCCGGCAAGTTTCAGCTATTTCTTTATCATTTTACATATTTCATAGCAATCTGCCTCAATAAAGTTATAATGTTTCCATAGGAAGATGTTTGAAGGCTGTTCTTTGTCATAAATACTGATAGTTTCGTCTAAATCATAATTTCCCCAATAATTGTAATCATAAAAGAAATTATTAACCGAGAAATAGTTCTCAATCATTGCGGTATTGCTGTTTTTTTCCCCCGTTCCATCGTAATCGGAATCGGAATCATGTATCTGGCTGCGGTAAGAGGTATAAAGTCCTGCCAGTGCATCCGCATATGCCATGGAAGCCTCATAGTTGTCTGGAAGATAGTTATAAAGACGGGGTATATCAGAAGATGTACCATTTGTATATGCCAGTAAATCCTGTTCAAACTGCTTAACATTGTATCTGGCGATATGGGTGTCTACATTGGATAATGCAAATACGGTGTAAAAGCAGGTTAGGACAAACAGGCAATAGCGGAAGCTGTTCCAGCTTTCCTTGTAGATGGAAATGGTACTTCCTATCATAAAAAGGGATAGCATACACAAAAACCATAGTACAAACACCCGCAAAAATGTTAAATGATATGCATCAACATACATGAGCATGCGGTAGGCAGAGGAGACAATCATCACGAAGGTACAAAAGCATGTAATAGTCATGGTAACTTTGAGGGCAGTATTTTTGGCAAAGTGCTTATTGCAGAATAAAACAAGGAAAAAGTTTATAAGCGCTACAAACAGCAGTTCAAAAAATCCCTGTCTTGCATATTGGGCATAATCGTATTGTGCAGGCAGACCAGCAAACAGGAATAGAAATTGTATCCCGGAAAACAATACATATACAATATCAATCATGACAAAAATGGTAACAGCAATGGCAGTTCCAAATTGAGCCGGTTTTTTAATCTCTGTTTTAAAGCCCGCTTTGCAAAGTGATGCGAGGACCAGATATAGAAGCAGGGTATAGATAATAAAACCGCAGGGAAGCAGGACTATATTTTCAGGTAACTTTTTAAAAAACAAATCCAATACATTTTCAAAGTGAAACAGGTTTACAAGCAGGTCAGAAAAAATCCGATCTGCACTGGCAAGAAGCAGGGTAGTGATAAACAGGATTGGAAGACCGGCTAAAATACCAATTATTATATAACGTGTGGTTGGAGACAGCTTCTTTTTAGACTGTTTACGGAAGAAATTAAAATCCTGAAACGGAACAGGAAGAACTGCCAGTACCTGTATCCAGAAAAAGAATAGGATTACAGTATATTTACCAAAATCCCATTGTTTGTCGCTGTAAAACAATTTGATACAGCCAATTGAAAATAGCAGAAAGCTCCCAACATGGTTAAAAAATAGGAAAAAACCATTATCTGTTATACAGTTTCCAAAGGAAATCAAAACTGCCGCCACAAAATAAAATATACTTAATGGAGTAATGGTAATGGAGAACTTTTCAGATTCCTCTGCCGAATGCTCCTGCAGGCGTTTGGCAAGCAGTAGTAAAAAAGCGGCGCTGACACCGGCAAAGATGCCACTGCCGATGCCATTTAAATTTTGGTATGCAAGTAATACATAGCAGAGCCCATAAATCAGGCATATTTTCCACATAAAGGGAAACTGGCTGCGAAGAGCCGGGCAAAATGGTGCTTCATTATGTACTGGCGGCGTCTGCTGGATTGTATTTTTATTTATTAATTCTGTTTGTTCATTCATTTTCATTATCCTCCTCTACAAATTCTAACAAATCTCCGGGCTGGCAGTCCAAAGCTTTACAGATGGCAGCCAAAGTGGAAAAGCGTACGGCCTTTGCCTTATTATTTTTTAGAATAGAAAGATTGGCCATGGTGACATCCACCTTTTCCGATAATTCCGTCAGCCCCATCTTACGCTTGGCCATCATAATATCCAGATTTACATTTATTTTCATAAAACCGGTCACCTCCTAAAATGCATAAGTGTTATATTGTAAAATCGTTTTCCTGTTTGTAGGCAACCGCCTGGGCAAATACCTGTGTAAGTACCAAGCTGAATAATCCTGCAATAAAGAAGACCAGAATAATAATCAGGGTTGCAGGAGTTATGACAAAAAGCAGGCGGAACGACGTGACCAGACTAATTAAAAAACTGGCAATTCCCATTCGTTTCAGGGAAGTAACGTTTTCCATTACAAAGCAATCCTCACGGATAACTGTTCGAAAAATTTTCCTTAGATAGTAAATAATCCACAAGGCAAGGAATCCGCAGATCATAAAGATAATACACATAATAATGTAATGGTCTCCAATATTGGGATAATATTTGCCAAAGAATTTGAAGGATAGCGGAATGGTTATGGTTACCGGAATCCCACAGTAAAACATAAAATCCAGACAAAACTTGGTAAATTTGCCTAAAAAAGTAGCTTTCATGGTAAAATGCCTCCTTGTATGTACAATGTATTGTCGGTTTTGTTTTTTAGTATAAAATACTTGTTTTCGAAAGTCAATATAAATTTATCGAAAA
>JAIDHZ010000184.1 GCA_029052995.1 Lachnospiraceae bacterium
GTCATTTTTATATCCAATCATGGAATCCATTGTATTTATCGCTTTATATAAAAATCCAAGTATTGGACCTCCAATTGCCAGATACAGCATTGGTGCAATCACTCCGTCAGAAGTATTCTCCGCCACCGTTTCTATTGCTGCTCTTGCAATGCCTTCTTCATCCAGCCATTCAGTATCCCTGCCCACAATCATGGATACGGCTTTTCTCGCCTGCTCCAGATTACCATTTTTCAGGCATTGATAGACTTTCATACTCTCCACCTTCAGACATTTTACTGCAAGTATCTGATAAGTCATAACGCACTCCACCGCCACTCCTAGGACTGAATGCAGCCGATATGCCATAAACAACAGAAATGATGTAGCTGCCACCAAGCTGATAATCACAATGAGCACCAGTCCTATTCCCTGTCGAAGCTCTCTTCCGTTACTATCTGCCTTTTTATCTTTTCTCCTTATCCCCATTCCACGAAGTATTTTTTCGGTTTCTGTTATCAGCTTTCCAATCAGACGGATTGGGTGAGGAAAACAATAAGGATCACCTAAAACCAAATCTAACATAAATCCCATAAAAAAGGCAATCATGTGATAGTTCATATAGTGTCTCATATTTCCGCTACCACCTTTATCTGTATATGAGCTTCCTGTGTTTTCTTGTCATTCACACCTGTCAGTCTGCATACATAACCTCTACCGTTTGACACCTGATAGTCAAAATAATCATTTCCACCATATAAACTCAGCAATGACATAATAGTTCCGCCATGAACAATCATTCCTACAGAAGAAGGCTTCTTTGCATTTTGTCCTACATCCCTACTCAATTCATTACACATTCTTATAAAACCGCTTTTGCATCGCAGGATAAAATCCTTTCTGCTTTCTCCCTCTGGAAAATCCAGTGTGCCTCCGCTACGGAGCCATGACTGATACTGTACATCATCTTTTAATTCCTCATAATTTCTATATTCAAACCGTCCAAAATTAATCTCTTCCCATTCCGGAATAACAATCGGGCATAACGTGGGATAAATAATTTTTGCAGTATCCATACATCTTTTCATGGGACTGGTAAACAGATACTTTACATCCGGATATAATTTCTGCTTTTTATAAGATTTCAATATCTCTATTCCTTTTTCCGAAAGGGATTCGTCCGTTTTCCCCAGATATCTTCGCTCATTATTTGCCAATGTTTCACCATGTCGGATAAATACCAGTGTTATTTGATTTTCTGTCCAATTCCGCATATGATACGCTCTACCTCCTCTGCCCTCTTTGCAAGCTGCACAAGAATCCTTCCCACACGTTCCCTGTATTCTCTTTCAAACGGTTCTATCGGAACGATTCCGTTTCCAATCTCATCGCATATAATAATACAGTCCTCATTGCAATCCAAAAATGACATAATTTCATCTTCCGGACATCCCCCGCTTATCATACGGTTCTTAACCCACTGATGAAAGTGGTTGATGATTACAAGCCTTTCTTTCCGTTCTATATCATTTTGTATACAGCCATCCCACACCATATTTTTTTGCAAATCATACTTTAGAAGTACATACTCCAATTTCCCCTGCGCAGTTCCGCCTATTACTAATTTCATCTTCTTTACACTCTCCATATAAAAATATTGATAAAAGCCGCAGCAACTACAATGCATACTTCACAGAGAAGCACAAAATATCCCGCCGTATCGCCGGTAATTCCCCCAAATTCCTTCCTGCTCCTATAAAAATAATAAAGAAACGCTAATACAGCCGCCGCTACCACAGTCAATCCCACGGGAAATGACCAAAAACACATCAAACCAATGCATACTGCACTTTGTAAAAATAACGAGCCTTTCACGATTTTTTTATGGGAACTGTCTGTGAAAGTATAAAGCATCCCATCCTTTTTTGCCAACGGAAAGGAAACGGAACTAATGCCACATAAACA
>JAIDHZ010000185.1 GCA_029052995.1 Lachnospiraceae bacterium
GGGCAGAATGTGAAAGACAGCCTGAAACATGCAGGAATCGGAATGTATATCAGCAGGCTGTACTGTGAAAAGCATGGGGGAAAATTAGTTTTAGGAAATGATGAACAGGGAGGGGCTGTAGTAACAGCAATATTTCGTCGGATTGCGTAAGTGATTCGGCGATTTTCTTTTTATTGTCTTTTTGTTGTGATTCCTTTTTTATAATGGAATCATTGAGAAAAAGGGAGGCGAAATTATGTGTTCAATTTTAAAAAGAGAGGTAAGAAATTATATAAAAAAACCTCTGTTCTGGATTGGCATAGCAGTTGTTGCTTTTATGATATTTCAAAATGTAAGTCCCTATCTGAATATCCATTATCTTGCAGAAGGGGAAACGATTGAGAATGATTATCCGGAAACGTATCGTGATGGGGATGTTTTTGACGGATACGTGCCGATGGAGGAGGAACTTAGGCGGGAAGCATGGGAGGGCCAGATACAGGAAACCCTGATTTCCGAATTCCAGATGAGCAATATGCAGGCACAATCTGTTATCAATGAAATGAAAGAAATGGATATTATGACAGCCTGCGAGTATCTGGAAAAATATAACTTTTATGGGGCATATTATGTTTATGTGGATACAGTCTATTACAAAGGAACGCGTGAAGAAATCAATTCTTATATTACAGAAAAATTGGAAAATAAAACATTTTCGTACTACTTTTCAAGAAAATTTGCGGATTTTGCAGGGCTGTATATGGCATTTTTTGCAACCATTTTGTTATCTGTTTTGTTTCTGCAGGATACAAGGAAGAATAACTATGAGCTTCTCCATACAAAGCCTGTTAGTGGAGGAAGCTATTTGTTAGGCAAAGTGGGAGGCGGTTTTGCAGTCTGCCTGATCATACTCGCAATCTTAAATCTGATATTTTTTGGTTTATGCTCTATTTTAACGGAAAACAGTGGATTTGAAGTAAGGCTGGCGGACTTTCTATTGGCGACCTGTTTTTATATTCTGCCGAATATGCTGATGATTGTAAGTGTCTATAGCTTTATTTCACTGTTATTTAAAAGCCCGCTGCCTGCAGTGCCCCTTTTGCTTCTCTATATGGTGTATTCGAATATGGGAAGCAGGAATGCCGAAGGCGTGTATGGATATTATGGCAGACCGTTAGCGATTATGGTGCGGTTTCCGGGGACATTTTTTGATACTGCTCCCCCGCCAATGGCATTGCTTAACCAGAGTTTTTTAATCTTAGCTGCTACAGCAATTATTTTTATTTCTATACAGATATGGAAAAGGAGGCGGGTTTATTGAAGTATGAAGTGAAAATCTCGCTCATGGTTTATAAAATTGCCTATGCAGTATTTTTTGCTGTGATGTTAAGCCTTGTCAGAGGGGTGACTTATTCTTATGAAATAGGGATTGCACTGGAAGCACCAATGGCGATACTTGCCGTCTCGTTTTGTGCAGATACTTATACACAGGAAATTACCAGTAAACGGTCAGAAATACAACGGCTGTGGTCGATGAAAAAGAGAATTTATTCTATATATAGAAGGCTTGTGATACAGGAAATATTCTTGTTATTTGTTGCAGTCATTGGATATGGATTGTTTTTAATATTTCAAAATCCAAGAGCATTTGATATAGGACAAAATGGCTCAGAAAATGAAATATACCAATTTCTCGTATATTTTGTCTCTATCGCTATCACACTCGGCTTCTGGGGGCTTTTATCGAATTTTCTCTCCTGTTTATTTCGGAATATGTGGTGGGGAATCGGGGGCTGCCTGATACTATGGCTGATTACAAATTCCAGTGTCGGTGACAGATATTTAGGAGTATGGAATTTATTTTCCTATACATTTAGAAATGTAGAAAAAGGTAACGATTTCCGTTGGATATGCGGAAAAATTGTTTGTATATGTATTGGGATGACAGTGGTGGCAATATTGCCTAAGATAATTGAGAAAAGAGGTTAAGATTATGGGAATTACGATAGACGATTTAACAGTAACATTCAAGAATAAAGTAACAGTAATCAATCATGCTAATTTGGAGATTCCAAAGGGAATCTTTGGGCTGTTAGGGGAAAATGGGGCAGGAAAGACAACATTGATGAGAGTGCTGACGACAGTATTATCACTTACCAGCGGAAGTGTAACCCTTGATGGAATACTCTACAGCGAGGGGAATTATGAAAAAATACAAAGAAAAATAGGGTATTTGCCACAGGAAATCGACTTGTATCCAAGCTTGACAGTACAAGAATGTCTGGAATATATGGGAGATTTATCAGGTATTTCCAAACCAATATACAAAGAACGCATCGGGTACTACCTTGAAAAGACAAGTCTGTCACAGCATCGTAGCAAGAAAATAAAACAATTATCCGGTGGCATGAAACGAAGAGTCGGACTTGTTCAAGCACTTTTAAATGAGCCAGAATTTTTAATTGTCGATGAACCCACAACTGGATTAGACCCAGAGGAGCGTATCCGTATCAGAAATCTGCTAGTTGATTTTTCAGAAAACCGTACCGTTTTATTTTCCACCCATGTGGTAGAAGATTTGGTAGCAACCTGTAATCAGCTTGCGGTTATGAAAAAAGGGGAATTTGTTTATTCAGGAAAAATGAAAGAACTGTTGGAGCAGGCAAAAGGTCATGTTTGGATTTGTAAAGCAGAGGATGAAATAATGGCAAGGGAACTGGAAAAAAATTACCATGTTTCATCAAAACAGTATGTGGGTGATGAGTTGCAAATTAAACTAATCAGCGAAATGCCGCCCGGGATCGAATGCAGTTCTTGCGAAGTAACTCTTGAGGATGCATATATTTATATCACGAACAAGGAATTATAATGGTAATAAGTCTGTGGCAGAACTAAGAAGTATGTAGCTAGAAAAGCATGGAAAACAAGGCAAAAACGAAAATAAGTGATGACAAAAGGGCAGAGAAATTTCCCTGCCCCTTAGCGTATATAATTTTGTAAATATTATACCTTAATATTCGTATCCCAAATGTTCTAATCTGCCATTGTCAGTTCGGCATGGCAAAGCAAATTATTACATAGCCTCATGGAAGGTTCTTGAGATAACGTCTGCCTGCTGCTCTGGTGTAAGTTTTACAAAGTTAACAGCATATCCGGAAACACGAATTGTCAACTGTGGGTAATTCTCTGGATGCTTTTGTGCATCTAATAAGGTGTCACGGTTTAGTACGTTAACATTCAAGTGATATCCGCCTTCTTCAATATATCCGTCTAACATGTTTACTAAGTTATCAACCTGCTGTGAATTTGTTGCCATTACAATATCCTCCTTATTCTTTTTCCTGATATAATTCCTCGTCCATACCCTCCATCAAAGTTGGAACACTGCATGCCAAATCGCCTTTGGCACAGTCGGTACATCCGAGTGTTTTAATTGATTTTTCTTTCTGGGCATCATCAATGGATACATTTACATGCCCATGACCATTGCCCATCATGTTGTCTAACATGGAAACAATATCATCTACTGTATTGGGATTCTCTGCCATAACATGCCTCCTATATAAGTCAACAATATATTATGTGGCTGTTTTTGGAATCTGCCTTTAGGCAGACCCAAAAACCATTATAAATTTTATTTGTTCAAATCGATATCGATATCGCCTGCGAATACCTGATCCTCTTTGCCAAGTGCGCCAGGAATAATAGAGAAGGTATTAGAAATACCATCCTGGGCATCCTTAAATGGAATCTTAGCAACAGAAGCCAGAGAAGCGACTGCACCGTGAGTATCTCTCTTGTGAAGTGGGTTAGCACCAGGTGCAAATGGAGCACCATGCTTACGTCCACAAGGTGTATCACCTGTATTCTTACCGTAGGTTACGTTAGATGTGATTGTAAGGATTGACTGTGTAGGAACACCATTTCTATATACATGGTTTGCACGAATCTTATCCATAAATGTTGTAACGATATAAGCAGCAATCTCATCAACACGGTCATCATTATTACCATACTTAGGGAAGTCGCCTTCTGTCTCGTAGCTTGTCACGATACCCTGCTCGTTACGGACAACCTTAACCTTAGCATACTTGATAGCTGATAAAGAGTCGGCTACGATAGAAAGTCCGGCAACACCCGTTGCGAAATATCTCTTAACATCTCTGTCATGTAATGCCATCTGAATTCTCTCATAAGCATATTTGTCATGCATATAGTGGATGATATTCAATGCGCTTACATAAACCTTTGCAAGCCATGTCATCATATCGTCAAACTTAGCCATTACATCATCATAATCAAGGTAATCACCCTCAACTGGACGGTACTTAGGTCCTACCTGAACACCGGTACACTCATCAACACCGCCGTTGATAGCATAAAGTAAACATTTTGCAAGATTTGCTCTAGCACCAAAGAACTGCATCTCTTTACCGATAACCATGGAAGAAACGCAGCATGCAATACCATAGTCATCACCATGCAACGGTCTCATCATATCATCGTTCTCATACTGAATAGAAGAAGACTTAATTGACATCTTTGCACAGAACTGTTTCCAGCCCATAGGAGCCTTTGTTGACCATAATACTGTTAAGTTTGGTTCCGGTGAAGTTCCTAAGTTGTTAAGTGTATTCAAATAACGGAAACTCATCTTAGATACCAGTGTACGTCCGTCAACACCCATACCACCTAATGACTCTGTTACCCAAACCGGGTCACCGGCAAAAATCTGGTTGTATTCCGGTGTACGTGCAAACTTAACACAGCGCAATTTCATAACGAAGTGATCAACAAACTCCTGAATCTGCTCCTCTGTATACTTGCCCGCAGCTAAATCTCTTTCAGCATATACATCCAAGAAAGTAGCTGTACGTCCAAGTGACATTGCAGCACCGTTTTGTTCCTTAACTGCTCCTAAATAACCAAAGTATGTCCACTGGATTGCTTCCTTAACATCTGAAGCAGGCTTGGAAATATCAAAACCATAAGCCTCAGCCATTTTGGTTAATTCTTTAAGAGCCTTAATCTGCTCTGAAATCTCTTCCTTACCGCGGATTACATCATCTGTGTAAACGGTTCCGAAAGATTCCTTTTGAGACAGTTTGTCCTGAATCAAGAGGTCGGTTCCATAAAGGGCAACCCTTCTGTAATCGCCAATGATACGACCACGTCCGTAAGCATCCGGAAGGCCTGTTACGATATGGTTGGTACGGCATGTTCTGATCTCTTTGTCATATACATCAAATACACCCTCGTTGTGTGTTTTTCTGTGTTTAGAGAAGAAATCAACAACTTCCTCATCTACCTTGTATCCATTATCCTCGCAAGCTTTCATTGCCATACGAAGACCGCCATATACATTCATGCCTCTCTTGAATGGCTTGTCTGTCTGGAAACCAACGATCGTTTCTTTATCCTTGTCAAGATATCCGGGTCCATGAGAAGTTAAAGTAGAAACAATCTTGGTATCCATATCAAGAACGCCGCCTGCTTCTCTTTCCTTCTTTGTTAAATCCATAACCTGTGCCCATAAGTCCTGTGTATTCTGAGTAGGACCGGCTAAGAAACTGTCATCCCCTTCATACGGTGTATAGTTCCTCTGAATAAAGTCACGAACATCAATAAATTTTTCCCAGTTACCACCCTTGAAACCATTCCACTTTTCTGATTCCATCATTATAAAAAAATCCTCCTTATAATAAATAAATTTGTGAAATTCACCAAATGCCGAACGGTGAAATTCTCATGTCTATATTATAGTTTCATATTGTATACACGTCAACGATAAATTATGCAAATTTTGTATTTTTTTAAGTACAAAAAATAGGGTGCTAAATATTTAAAAAATAAAGGACTCAAGAAAAAATGAGAGTTTACGTTAAATGCAGATTGTATACAATATATTATCCTTCTGTATACTTTTTATGAAAAAACAGGGATTTATGACAGGGAAAAGCCGATTGTCGAATTGAAGAAATGAAAAAACAGGCGGGGTATTTGACTGTATTTAATAGCTTTTTTTATTATTTGGATTTTGGTTGCAGTTCTTAGCCAGTTCATTATTGCAGGGAGATATCAAGGCAATGAATTATTATATGAATAAGGTGGCACTTGCGACCATCAGTTTTTTTGATTCGGGAAACAAGCCTTCAGATTATATAGAACCGGAGCGGTTGCACGGTGTGAAAGCTCCCACTAAGCCTCTTGAGGTACAAGAGGCAAGTGTATGCTTTTATCATGGCTTTGTGTTAGGGCTGATGGTAGACCGGCGTAAGGATTATATTGTGACATCCAACCGGGAAAGCGGTTTTGGCAGATATGATGTGCTCATGGAGCCAAGAAATGCAGAGGATAACAGCCTGCCGGCTATTGTGCTGGAATTTAAGGTACATGATGCGGAGGATGAAAGTTCTTTGGCGGATACGGTTGCAGCAGCCCATGCTCAGATAGAGGAAAAGGGATATGATGCCGGACTTTTAGAGCGTGGAATTGCAAAGGAGCGAATCCGGCATTACGGCTTTGCCTTTGAGGGGAAGAAGGTTTTGATTGGGTAGGACTGAACAATGACCGGGGCATTTATTATTTTGCATGGAAAAATCTATTTGAAGAAGGAAATGTGTCAGCGGGATTTGAATATCCATTGTAACCATGTATGGAGGAATGGGCAGATAAATCATGGTGAACGGGTTTTGGCACCTCAAATTCCTGAGGAGGTATTCAACCATATGACAACAGATGAATTAGTAACAACAGTACTGAATTATCCTTGTTTTATTGACATGATTTTCTATGACATTTATCAAGAAGAATTTGAAATTGTAAGAGACAATTTTAATTGTTTGCAAATCTTATTGAATAGTGAAAATTCGGGAAATTATCCATATTTTTTATACCATTATCTGTTAAGTTTTATGGAGATAAAAGAAAAATGAGTTTTAAAAAATACATTTTTTGTTAGCAACATTAATTATTTTTACAGGATGTGTTAAATCCAATGATTTAATAGGTTACAAACTGGAATATGAATTTTTAGAAACAGAAGGAAAATATAGGATTAATGGTGTTGAGTATTATTTTGTAAAAAGAGTATCAGGCAGAAGTAAAAATGCAAAATATGACAGTTATTATGTTGTATTAACAAATAATGATGATCTTACTTTTGAAGCTGTGGATAGTCGGTTTTGGGGAAGCAGTTTATCTTCAGATAGTGATTTCGTTATTGTCGAATATGGGTTGATTGAGCAATAAATATATCCTAAAATTCCGACGAATTATACATAGGTCAAACATTGACTTGGTATAATTCGATAATTTCTCGTTACCGTATCTGCTTCCTACACATCACTTGTTTTCACATTTTCCTGACTCGTATTGTCACAGCCTGTAAGAATAAGACCACTAATCAGCAATATGCAGAGTACTTTACTCATTTTTTTTGACAATCATTATCGCCAATCTCCTTATATTATTTTTACATCTAGACGATTATAAAATACTTAACCCTACGTTTCACACTACCTAAATATATCATCAGATGATCGAGGGTTTGTCCCCAATTCCAAGATGTTCTTGTCATTTCTTCGTGATATCCTTCATTGCCAGATATATGATTTAAAAAAGGCATCATCTGTTGGATAGTTGAAATAGGTGACTTAGAAAATATCCATTATCTTAAAATTGAGTTCTGTTATCCCTGCATAACCGCTGATTTGCTCTGTAAACTGCTCAATGGAAGATAACTGCTCCTTTACATAAAAATAGAGCGCATAGACCAATCTATACGCTCTGACGCTGTGTAACTTATTCTGCTGTGATTGTGGTAATGGTTGGTTAGACAAATCGGTTTATGTATATATTATTCGAAAAATTTAAGTTTTACGTCGTTATTAAGACATAGCTCCATTACTCTTACTGCTTTTTGAAAACCATTAATTCATATATTTTCATCTATGGACGTAACATTAATTTTTGCTGTTTATTTATCATAAACACTGTTGGTATGGATTTGTTCTAGAAAAACATTTTATTCCTCTTCTGCGGCAGGTAGCCCACGAAGATAAAAGGTCTGGTGTGGGAGAGGGACGGTTATCATAAATGTCCATCGTCAAAATGACGGACTGTGGATGATCATAAATTCGCTTTTTCTCTGCATTTCTGTAAAAGGTAAACCATGAGCACGGCGGGATAAAATAATTAAAACTGTATAAATTACTTAAACTTCCTATAGGGATTTCATGTTGAAATTCTTATGGGAAGTTTGAGTAATAATCTGAAAATAGAGATATAGTCATATATAGGTATGAAACAGGGAATTAAATTGACTTAAAATGGGAAAGATAACGAATTATAGTTCTAAGGAAATTACCTATGAGTATAAAATATGCAGATTTTTTAAAAAGGCTAAAAGAGGAGAGAAAGAGATCAAATTTATCTCAGGCAGAACTTAGCAATAAGTTAAAGATTGAGCAAAGCCATTACAGTAAAGTTGAACGTGGAGTAGCGCGTTTAACATTTTACGAAGTGCAACGGTTATATGAAGTTGATATGGATGTAGAATACATTTTTACGGGAAATCGTTGTGATAAGAAAAACCTTGAATTGTTTGACGATATGCGGTATTCTGAGCTGTTATTGGCTATAAATATATTGTATAGTTGGATTGAATATAAGTGCAAAGAAACAAAATTAAATTTTTATGCAGATATATTTCATAAGACAGAATACATGAAATTTATCAGATTTTCATATTCAGGTGATAAGACAGCGTTTTTTTTCTTGCGAAAATGCCTTAATAAAACACAAGTTCAGATGGCAGAATTGTTGGGTGTAGATGTAAAGAAACTGCGAGCCTTGGAGAACGGTGGAATATTGCCAGACAGTGAGATTATATGGAAACTGTATGCGGACTATTATATTTTACCAGCAGTTATTGTTCAAAGTGAAAAGGGGCTTGCATTAGAAATTTGTTCTTTGTTACATTTATTGGGACAGGAAGAGATAAAAGGTTTTTTATCTGAAATGTATGATATACAAGATTTATTAAATCAGTTTTGGGGATGATAGATTGAAGAAGGTATTGGTTTTAGAAGATAATAAAAGAACGTGTGATATGATATCACAAATTATATATGACACTTGTGAACTTGTTGAAGTATATTCCATAGAGGAAGTAGGGAAGGCATATAAGTGCGCATTAGAAAATACAATAGATTTGTTTATTGTAGATATTATTCTTGATACAAGTGTTCCAGGGGATATATCCGGAATTCGTTTTGTGGATAGTATCCGTCAGATACAAGGATACCAATTTGTACCAGTGATTATTGTTACTTCCTTGGAAGATCCCAAATTGTATTCTTATGAAGAGTTGCATTGTTATGGATATATTGAAAAGCCTTTTGATCCAGAGAGAATTAAAAAACTTGTTCTGGAATGTATGAAGTTTTCAGATGGGAAAGTGAAGAAACAGAAGTTGTATTTTCGAAAAGATGGGATTTTAGTATCAGTTAATAGAGATGCGATTGTTTATGTTGAAAGTATAAATCATGTGGCATATTTTCATATGGTAAATAATGATACTTTGGATATTCCATATTTGACATTGAAGAATTTTCTGAAAACGGTTGATAGTGATGATTTTATACAGTGTAGCAGACAATGTGTGGTTAATGAAAAATATATATCCAGTGTGGATAGCGTGAATCGGTACATAACACTTACAGAAGACAAGGGGATATTAGAGATTGGGATAATGTTTAAGAAACGATTAAGGGGTGCCAGTTAGGTGACCCAACATATTGTGTTATTGCTTGAAACCCTGTTGATCTTGTATTGTTTTCACGTTATTAACGAAAGAAAAATTCGGTTAAATATTGGAATTATTCTGTTTGTGTTGGGGAATATTTTGTTTTGGGAAGTAAAAAATGTTTTTCCAGAAGATAGATTATCTGATTGCATTGCATATGTTATATATTTCGCCCTTGATATGTATTATTTTAATAATATTTGGAAAAAGGCATTAGTGGATGTGGTATTAAGTATACTATTTGTAGTTTCATGTCAAATGATAGGTATGGTGACAGTAAATGTTATAGGAATACAAGGTGACAATTTACTTTTCATGGGTAATATTATAGCATGTATAGTAGCATGGTTTATCTTACCTCGTTTAAAAATACAATCTTTGTATACAGCGTTAGTGCAAGGCATTCCGTATATAGGAATTATAATGAGTGTATTTATTGTTGAATTATGTTTAGCATTGATTCAAAGAAGAAATCAACATGGCTTGCAGTTGGAGGTATATGTTTTTACCGTACCGATATTGTTTGGTGTAACTGGTATTGTTGTGAAGTTATTACAGAAAAGTGACGAAACAGAAGAGATAAAGGCAGAACTGGCGATGACAAATACAATGCATTATCGCTATGAAAAATTACTAGATAATGTCAGAATTCGTCAACATGGTTTTAATAATCAGATTACAGCTATACTTGGAATGCATTATGTATATAAAACCTATGAAGAACTTGTTAAGAATCAACAAGATTTATGTAGAATTGCAATGAATGACAATAAGTTTAATAAACTTTTGTGGTTGCGAAATGATGTACTTGCGGGATTTTTATTTCAAAAGCTGAAGGAGATTGAAGAGGTCGGCGTTGATATAGATTTGGAGGTAATAGCAACAGAATTTTTTCTTCCAGTTCCGATTCAATATACTATTGAAATGATAGGAATACTATTGGACAATGCGTATGAATCCGTAACAACATTACAGACAAAACAAATTATTAAAATTATATTTTTGAGAGATGACAATTTATTGATTTTGAGTATTCTTAATCCTTCGCCGTACATTGAATATAATGATATTAACAAAATGTTCATAAGAGGAGTAAGTAGTAAAGGAGAGGGACGAGGAATTGGATTATTTAGAATATCTGAAATCTGTGAAAAATATGGATGTGATATTTTGTGTGAAAATGTGAATGATCAAAATATGAATTGGATTAAGTTTTCGATAATAGCTGAAAAAGCGGAGAGATGATCCCCGCTTTTGTTTTAATCAGTTTCTTCAGGATAAGGATATTCCCCGAATAAAGCAGCGCTAATGATCGGTAAATCTATCCACCACGAAAATTTGAAGCAACCGGCAATTAATGATGATAACATATTATTTCTTCTCCTTTCGTAATATTTTCGCTACAATTAACTGAAGCGAATGTAATATAATAATCCAGCATCCAATCTGTATATAAGTGGAGTTAGGAATTATATATGCCACAAGTGTGTAGTAAAATATGAAAAGGCAGGTTCGATTACGATACTTATTTATGGATTCCTCATCTAAGGGTGGTCGGTATTCTGAAGTGACTGGACCGATAAAGTAGCATATTATAATAGTAACAACTAAAGTTATTAAAATTAAAATCGAATTTAATTTAATAAGTGGTAAAACACGTATTGAGAAATAGATATACAATGTGGAGGTAATAAAGCAGCTTATATAGGTGTGAAAATGAAGCCCTCCTGAGTTACAACGCAAACAGAGCATAATAGCTAATGCAAACAGATAGTGTGATAAATCATTTCTGAATATGAATCCCATCATTAGCATTTTGCTGCCTTCTGATAAAATAGTCTTAATAGCATATTCTGCTACTTTTCTCTGATAATTTGTATAACTGTATTTTTCCTGTAAATAGTTTAATAACAGATCCATTAGTATTCCTCCCAAGTGTTTTGTAAAGAATAACATATCTTATAGGAAGTATGGGTACTCTTTGTCCAATGTGGGAAATCACTTACTGAAAATGAGTAGAAAAGAGAATTACTATTTTCTTTAAGGAATTTGATGAATTGAGCAAAAGAAAGTTATAGTTCGGCAAATTATATGATTATTAAATGTGCTTTTTATTACAATCATAAGGTGCACAATAAGTAATGGTCATATGTGTTATTGATGGTTTCTGGTTTTATGTCATAAGAGGTAAAATTTTGTCGAGTGAGAGGTGGTTGTATGACTTATAAGATGGAAATTGGATATCGTATTAGAGAATTAAGAGAAATACAGAGTTATACTCGGGAATATCTGGCAGAGGTAGTTGGAATCTCTCCCAAGTTTTTATATGAAATCGAAACAGGAAAAAAGGGATTCTCGGCAGATGTTTTATATAGAATATCAAAAGCATTGTCTGTAAGCTGTGATTATATTATGACCGGTGAGGATGCAAAGCAGAGGGGAAATGAAAAGATTATGTGTGTTCTCGAAAGCTTAAATCCGATCCAGACATATAGGATACAAAGCATGTTACAAGTATTATGCGATATTACGAAAAGCATATAATCGAGTAAAAGAAAAATAGCATTTAGTATAAAATATTCACCTCTTTGCGATGAATGTGGCTAGAAGCCACATATTTACTGTCTTTTAACTAGATATTGCATTTTATCTAATGAGATTGAAACAGGTGGTCTTTTGGTTGTTAAATGTCTGTTTTTTACAAATACATTACCCTTTTTTATAATGTACTGTACAACAGATTTTTAATGATATACTGTAAACATTTAATGAGTGTAGTAGCAATTGTAGGTTTAATGACAATATCTGTTTTTGCAAAGGAAGAAAACGTGTATGGGAGATTTAAATATCCATTGCAACCAAGTATGGAGGAATGGGGACAGATAAATCACGGTGAACGGGTTTTGGCATCTCAAATTCCTAAGTAGGTATTGAACCAAATGACAACAGGTGAATTAGTAACAACAGTACTGAATTATCCTTTTATTTTATAATAAAAATGATTTGGAGTATAAATAGCAAGGTCTAATTGTTATGAATATTAGATATAAAATAGTTTTGTCAGTTAAACAAAACTACTTTATATAAATAGGGTTCTGATAACATTTGCAAAAATTCTCAGAGCCCTCAACAATAAGCACTTATGAAAAAGTACCTAGGTCAAGTATATCACTTTTTCGAAAAGGTGCAAATAAATTTAAAAAGGAGATGACAAATATGAAAAAAATGTCAAAAGAGGCATAAGTGCAGATGAATGGAGGTAAATGGACTATAGGAAGTCCATTGCTGTTTTATTGGGTTCACCGTAAATATGTTTTGGATAGAGGTGTATCAAAAAGTTAAAGATTTCTTTGGATACGGGGCAAGAACTGGATGTATCAAGGAGAGAACGCAAGGTATTTGAAAGAACTTATATAGAGTTTGATATAAATTGTAGATAACACCAGTAATTTTTCTTGACAATGAGTAACTGTTGAAAGGAATGTGGGAAAGATAACGTTTGATGTAACAGAAAATGCATTTATGTGTTGTGTGACATTTAATAAATATTGACTGTTTAAGAAGTTAAATGACCGTTTAAAGAGTTATCGTTGATATCCATAGTTTTATCTAATATGCTCGTATGAGGAGGTGGGATTTTGGATTATTTTTTATGGCAAATGTAAATATAGCAGACGGGAGGAAGATTGGTTATGGAAAAATTAATGCAATGTTTCAACCTAAAGAACAGGAGGGATTAGTGGAATTTGTAAGCCAAAAAAGTAGGTAAGCATGTAAATAACGATATATTATGCATAAAAAGGTTTGAAGTAACATATGTTTTTAAAATTGGAGGATAAAAATCATGAGGAAGATTAAAAAACTAGCAGCATATACCATGGCATTTGTCATGGCGGCAACAACAATTTCTATTCCTGCTGGAACAGTGAAGGCAGGGGAAGTTACACAAGAATACGTTATTCTTGCAAAGAATGATAAAGGATATGATAAAGCAGAGGATGTTTGCGGGGATGCAATTGTTGAAACGGCAGATGAATTAGAGGACAATAATATTTTGGTTGCCGAAATGACAGAGAAGGAAGCTGAAAAACTTGAAAAGGATAAAAATATTGTTTTGGTAGAGGAAGATATTCCGTTTGAGGCAAGTACCATAGACGATATTACCGTTGATTTATCTGGGGAACAGGAGACGGAAGAGGTTGAAGTACAGAAACAGACAGAATCTGTGTCAGAAGATATAACAGAATCACAATCCGTAGAGGAAGCGACAGAAGAAGTTTTAATAGAAAAGGTAACAGAAGAACCAACCACGGCAACAAAAAAAGATACAAAGAAAAACCAAAAGAAAGATAAAAAGAAGGATAAAAAGAGTAGTAGTGCTCAAAATAGTAAAGATTTAAAGATGTCCCTGAAAGAACAACGCAAAACTAACAGTACTAATATAGATGTCAGAGATCAATGGAACATAGATGCAGTAAGTGCAAATGAGCAGGAATACAAGCAGGCGGGAGATCAGATAAGGGTTGCAGTAATGGATACGGGTGTATCTGCGTCAGAAGATATCAATGTTGCAGGGCGTGTGAATTTCATTGAAGGAGAAGAAGATGTAAATCCATTATATGAGGATGTTTCCGGTCATGGAACAAGCGTGGCAAGCGTAATCGCAGCAAAGGATAATAATATTGGAGTGACAGGAATCAATCCATATGTACAATTATATTCAGTAAAAGTATTGGATGATAATAGAAAAACCTCATTAAGTTCTGTTATTAAAGGAATTTACTGGTGTATAGAAAATGATATTGATATTATTAATATGAGTTTTGGAACAAATGTAAAATCTGAAATTTTAGAACAGGTTATAAAAGATGCAGAAGAAAAAGGTATTTTGCTGATTGCTGCTGCTGGTAATCAAGGTCAAGATGCTGAAAGCAATATAGAGTATCCGGCGGCTTTCGAAGAGGTAATAGCTGTTGGTGCCATAAATCCAGCAGGGACAACAAGCGAAATAAGTTCAGTGGGTTCAGAATTGGAATTAATGGCTCCGGGAGAAGATATTCCGGCAACAGGGTATTTTGATGAAATTATAGAAACGGATGGTACAAGTATGGCGGCACCGCATGTTGCTGGGGTTGCGTCTGTTTTGTGGGCAAAGGATAGAAGCAGGTCAAATACGTTTATTAGAGCTTTGCTAAATGCCAGTGCAAAACCCATGGATAAAAACGGGGGGAATGGAGTAGTTGACTTAAATTATGCATTATCTGTATATGATGATTTTGCAGCCTCTTATGTTGAGGATATGAAGAACCCTGAAGAAATTGTTAGTGATAATCCGGGGAAGATTGAAGCCTATGATGATGAAGAAGTTCATGCAAGCTGGGGATCGACTAATCATCAGAATGCGGTCGGATTATATGATGAAACAAGCCAATATGAATTAAATGTAATAAAAATAGGTGCAAAAATCCCTGATACAGCGTCATATTTAAAATACTCACATGGGAAAACAGATAGTTTTCATGGACATTATAATTATATTGCAAATTATATGTATGTTATGAGAATGGCTAGAATATGTCAGAAAAAGGGAATGACGGAGGCGTTAAAAACTGCAAAATATCCATGTAAGGGGGATGGAGAAGCACAAATCTATAATGGAATAAAAGAATTAAATAAGCATTGGGATACTGTATTAAAAGGATATACAGTAAATAATTTGAATAAGGCCCGTGTTTTAGTGGGAATTGCAACGCATATTGGCATGGATACCTATGCACATAAAGCATATGTAAAGGATTCTTATGGATGCTGGACAGAACATATATCAGGGAGTTCAAAACAGGATTCAACATCCTATGTATCTAACAGATGGACTTGTGCAAAAGGTATTGCATATGATATAGTTGATGTATGGCATGAAAATATAGAGCCTGACGGATGGGAATTTTATCAGCTAGATCATGACAAAAATAAATTTCGTCTTTTTAAGTTAAAAACCTATTGTGAGTCAGCAGATAAGAATTCATATAATATTGATACAACATGGTATGATAATAGAACAGCTGAAAAATATGTTGCAGAAATAGAATATTAATATTAAAAATAGGGAGAGTGTTTATAAAGAAAAATAAAACAAAAATAGCAGTTTTTTTATGTGTAATAATGATACTGTCAATATCCAATATTGTATGTCCTAAAGTAGAAGCAGTAAAGAACAGCAGATATTTTATATCACAGGATATATGCTATTAAGTAATCTCAAAAAATAAAGCCGCTGTATGCGGGTTAAAATTAAATTTTGATAAAAATCTGACCCATCTACATGGAAGTCAGATACATTGCAGATTCCTTCTGATACCACTTATAAAGGAACAAAATACAAGATTAAAGAAATAGCAGATCATAATTATTATTCTCATTTCGGACCGGCAGAATGGGATTCAGAGGATAGTATAGATGGAAAGGAGGTAGGTATTAATCTGCCAGAGTATCGAGGATACTCATATTTTGACCTTCCAAGTGATCTGTATGACTTTAACATGGCAGAAAATATCAAAACAGTAATATTACCGGGTACGCTAAACTATATTGCTAAAGGTGTCTTTTGTGGAATGCCTAAATTGGAAAAGGTTGTCTTTGCCGACAAATATAAAAAGCTGACAGTGGGAACGAATGCATTTTCAGATACAAAGCTAAAAAGTATTACATTTCCGAAGGGGATCTATGAGCTAAAGCAGTGTGCAGCGGGATCAATTCCCACAATATATATTCCTTCTTGTGTAACGAAAATAGGACCAGAAGTTGTGAATGCCGATACCAAAAAGGTCGTTATTAGTAAAAAGAATAAAACCTTTAAAATAAAAAATCGCATGTTATACAGCTATAATGAAAAGAAGCTCCTTGGAGCATCTGCAAATGTAAAGAGTGTTGTCACAGTATCGAAAAAAACCAGGAATATTGCAAGGAATGTTTTTTCAAGGACAAAAGTAAAACAGGTAAATTTAAACCAGATAAATACCATTCCAACGGGTGCATTTGCTTATTGTAAAAAATTAACGAAGGTAACGGAGACAAAAGCAGTCAGTAAAGTTAATTATGCTGCATTTGCGTGATGCAGCAAATTGACTGACATTGGCAATATGCCAAAACTAAAAAGCATAGGCAGGGCAGCTTTTTGGCAGAACAAAAAACTGAAGTTAAACCTTACTTCAACCATAAAGGATATTGATACATATGCATTTGCCGGAACACAGTATACAAGCAAGGTAAAAGTAAAAGTGGAAGACGGTAACCAGACAATATTTGTTAAGGATGGAATTTTAATTAAAAAGGATGGGGAAAACCAAATAGTTTTGCTCCAAGTGGGAAAAAAATTATAAATAATAATGTAGTAATTCCTGAAGGCATTACTTCAATTCCTGTTACAATTGATACATTATTATATGAAGGTCAACTTATTCTTCCAACCACATTGAAAATCCATGATGCCAAAATTCTGGGGGGAGAAAGAAATACAGTTGTTTATCAGACGGCGGTCCCGCCGGTTTTTGGGAGAAATTATGAGTTGTCGGAATATATGGAGATACAGGTACCGAAAGGGTCATTAGATTTATATAAAAGTGCAATTACAGAGTCTTATTACTATAAAGAGGATGGCTTCGATATTTGGAAGGATGATAACAAAGGGGGAACACTGACAATTAGGGAACAACCTTAAAGAAATTAAATTTAGTTTACGAAAAATGATTTAATATTACTGCCGGATTTCATAACTTATATTGGTAACGGAGGCTTTAACGGGTGCAGGAAGCTTAAGACGGTAAGTTTTGCAAAGAGCTACAAAAAGCTTACTGTGGGTGAGAATACATTTAGCGGAACGGAATATCAGACAATGCCAAAGGCTGTTAATGTGGCAGCCGGTATATGAACCTGAAAGTAAAATGGATGAATACCGGAATGCAATGGATGCCGTAGTTGAAAAAAGAGATGATACAAAGCTCTTTGATGAAGATTTTGGACCTGTTATACGGGGTTATTAATAAAGAAACCATATAAAATAAAGGGGGATGCCGCAAGAAATAGTTAGCGGCATCCCCTTTGATTTTATCTATGATTGACATTCTAATTGTTTGTAGCAGTATAAGTATCATAAATAGATTCAAGAAATGAATGTCTTTTATATAAAAAATATTATTTTGCTAGAAATAACCCCATATAGTTATCCTTCCAGTCTGATAAAACGTGAATTGTCTAGTCATCTTTATTCAACAGACATATCCGGAAAAGCAATATTAACCAATTCATTCAATGAAGTATCTTCAAATATTTCATCAAACAAATCTTCAACATTACTTATATTCGAAAAATTCACTTCGAAAAATGCTCTATAAAAATCCATCCAATAATCTAACCGCAAATTATCCGGTGCTTGTCCACTTTTAATAACTTCTCTTATTTGTTGCACGATGGATAGGAAGTCCTCTTTGGAAACGGTGGACAATACCGGCACTTCCATAGTCAGTTCACCTACTAAACCATCTAAATCTGTCCATCCATTATAGTGTTCAATCACCGTTAAGTCCAATACCCTGTTAGGTGCTTTGATAAACTGAGTGGCTTCTTTTAGTTTATCTTCAATAGCAGAATTGTTCTTAGGGTCACACATAAGTGATTGAATTTCTTCAATAATTGATTTTAATCGCTTTTCAGCTTCTAAATCTCTATAAGGTTTTAAGCTTTCTTTCATATTCTTCCCCCATACAAATACTGGTTTTTCGAATTATTCAACGTTATCATCTTACCACAAAAGCACAAACAATTCCATTAAATTCTGCTTGCTCTTCCCCTATATGTAACCTCGTTTTATTCCCACAAACAGGACAACATATTCATTTCATATCACACATTAGCTTTTCTAATTCTAATTTCAGAATATACCAAAGTGATTTTTGGGCATATTTATTATTCAGTTTTTGCTATATTTTTTTCCAACAATGCAGATAAAAATTTTTGGAATTGAGTATTTTCACCTTCGTCATTAAAGAAAAAGGCTTTATCTACTTGCTCAACTTCCATGACAGCTTGTTTGAGAATATTTCTTCCACTCTCTGTGTTAGAAATGGAATTTGCTCGTGTATCAGTTTTGTGAGAAGTGCGAAATACAAGTTTCTTTTTTTCGAGCAATCTGATTGTAGATGATATTGTCATAACATCAATCATAGAAAAATCTGATATTTTTTTCTGTGTTATGCATATTTCCTGTTCAGATAATTCCTCTATAACTGCTAAAATCACAAATTGAGTATGTGTCAAATCGTAAGATTGTAGAGCTTGTTTGACTTTCCTTTGCCAAAGCATGGATGACTGCCAAAATAATAGTCCCGTGCTTTCATTATAATTCTGATATTCTGCAAATCTCATATTTTCGCCTAAATGGAAAGAAGTTGCTGCAAACAGTCTGGTATTCCTGCTGTTATTCCTCTGCCCATACCTTTCATTTGATTTTCCTCACCACCTTCAATCGTAACTGTATGAGTAATCGTAATCTCACCATTATCATTTTCTAATAAATGACCAAATGTAACAACTATAGAACCAAGTTTTGATTCAGTAGTAAAACTTTTTTCTTCAATACATTTTGTTTAATAAGTGTACTTGTTATAAGTAATATTATAATCAAAGTCAAGACCTTTCAGAAATTGTTCACAAATGGCTTCCTTTTAGATTTTCCCTTTCCATATACCAGAATTAAATCTCTTATATGCATAGACTATACATCATCTAAAAATCCTGAAAAAAGTAGCAGAACCTTTTATTACTCTGATATCATTATAAGTAAGTAATCTCCTTATCCACACTCTCCATCGCACATGTTCTTATGTTATTAAGTCGTTGTACCCATGCTAAAGCATTTTCTGCATTTAGCTGTTCTGTTATGCCCTGTGCTTGTTTCATACCCTCTATGAGCTTTACAAAGTGTTCCTGTGCTTACTTGTCAATATCGGCAATAAGGAGAATGTGGATGGAAAAGAAAGATTATAAGAAACTGACGGGAGTAATCCGTTACTTCCTGACCAATGATTATATGTTCCAGGCAGTTATGCAGAAAAATGAAAATATAATCCGAAAAGAAGTCGATACTGTCCTTTACCATTGGGTACAGTTATTTAAGGTCAAAAGATGGGAGGAGATACGCATGTTAGCAGAAAAGAATGAAATAATTGATGAATGTGCATATACGATAGCCCAATTAAGTGAGGATGATAAAATCCGTATGCAGTATGAGGCAAGGCTGGATGCACTGGCAAAGGAAAACGGTATGTACTCACGAGGCAAAAAGGCAGGACTGGAAGCTGGTAGAAAAGAAGAGAGAAAAGTAAATGCAAAAAGCCTGCTGGATGTTTTAGACATCCCGACCATTGCAGCAAAAACCGGACTTACAGAGGAAGAGAATATAAAACTTTAAAAGCCAGAGTAGATGCAGAATATTATTGCAGGAGAAAAAGGAATGTCCTTTAGAGTGCATTCCTTTTTTAGTGCATAGTTTTAATGATAAAATTCTGCTTTTGTAATTGTTTTCACCTATATTTCATGATATTTATATATTTTATTAAAAAACAAAATTTGGTTTTTTACTATAGTGTCTTGTACCGTTGATAATTAGGAACCCCCTCTTGTCTATTTGTCTATTGGACTTCGTTGGCTTCAATCAACGATGCCACCGCATCGCTTCTTTCAGCCGCCTTGCCAATGAACAAATATCCAGCGTGGTTTTACAAAATATCAATGGGACAAGACACTAGCCTTTACAAAGACAAATAGAGGTTTCTTAATTATCTAATCAATAAAAAATAACCAATATATTAAATTTTAGAAAGATGTCAGTGAATGTATTGATATAATTATGACAATATTAGGAATATATTTGTAAGGCGAAAGAAATATAGAAGAGTTTCGCTGGTACTTAGGAACTGTTAAGAAATAACTTTTAATATTGCTTGTCTTTTTCTACGATAGTACTACTCAAAAATCAGTTACATAGCCCGCTATGCGCCTGATTTTTGAGCAGCACTCTCGAAGAAAAATCCTGCGCACTATTTAAAAAATATTTTTTAACAGTTCCTTATAGATAAATATGAATAATAAAGGAGAGCATAGGAATGAAAACGCTTTATCTGCATATTGGAATGCCGAGAACCGCTACAACGGTGCTTCAGAAATTTTGTTCTGATAATCAGGAGGAATTAAATAATAATGGATATTGTTATCCACTCATGCCATTTCAGTATCCCAATGCAAGACCATGGCGGACAGCACACTTTATGTTTGGGTATGTGAAGGATGAAAAGGGTATAAGGGATACTGAGCTGGAAAGACAATATTGGGTAGAAGGATTTCAAGAGGTTTATAATGCCTTTGAGAAGTATGATAATGTTATCTTATCGGATGAAGGTTTGTGGAATTGCGGGTTTCGGAATAAAGAGAGTGTCTGGTTCAAATTGAAAAAAGAAATGGAAGCTCATGCATTTCGTACGAAAGTGATAGTCTATCTCCGAAGACAGGATGATTTTTTATATTCATGGTGGAACCAGAGAATTAAAGAGGGTCTTTATCGTGAATGTACGTTATCTTGGGAAGAAATGACAGAAAAGCTTCCGATTGTCCACCTTGATTATTTTGAAATGCTAAATCAAATTTCTGAATTTGTAGGAAAAGAAAATTTGATTGTACGCCGCTTTGGCAAAGAGTATTTTGTCGGAAACGCTATCTATGAAGATTTTATTCATGCAATTGGCCTGCAGTATACCGATGCATATCAGGTTAAAACAGAAGTATATAACATGGGTTTGACAAAAAATAATGCTGAACTGAAACGTATATTAAATAAGCTGCCAGATTCGGATGCACAGTCAAAATTAATGTTTCAGAACATATTGGTCCATAATTCAAATTGTAAAAAGGATAATCGAAAATATAGTATGTATTCTCAATCGGAAGCCCGTGAATTATATGAAAAATATAGAGAGGGAAACCGGTTGATTGCAGAGGAATATATGGGAAGGAACGGGGATTTATTTTCTTTTGAATATGATGCAGAGCACAAGTGGTCTCCTCAAAATGCGGAAATGTTAGAAGATATTATCTTATTTATGGGAACTTCCCTGATGCAGATGGAACGGGAAATCAGGAGACAGGAACAGGAGATTAAGGCACAGAAAAAGGAGATGGAAAATTTTAAAAAGAAATTGGTACATCCGGTAAAGACAATTAGAAATAAGGTAAAAAACAAATGGAAGCTTACAAAAAATATGAAGACAGATGGGTGAGAGTGTAGAAGGTTAATATAGAATTAATTTCGCTGTACTAAACATCATATAAATCAAGGTTTGTGAATACTATGAGAAAATAAATCGCCACATATCAGAACGGTTTTACTGGCTTTTGCGCAAACAGAAAACCCCAAAATGAAAATTGTTTCAAATGAAATAGAAAAGAAAATGACGAGGTTTATGGGTGGTAACGGTAGATTGGTGTGATATATTCTATCATTTTTGGTTGTTTTTTGCCTTAAATGGCATATTTAACAAAAATTCATATGCTTAATTAGACATTTTACCAGTTTGTATTGTGATTAAAATAAGTGTATAATATATGTGTATTTTTAAGAAAAGATGACTGGAGGTGTGGATATGAATTATTGGAATCTGGCTTATGATTATGCAGCGCTTTTTGTTCTGCTGCTTGTCGTAATATGGTATTTTGGTGAAAAGAGAATTCCACGCCAGAGTCACAAGGTTTTTTTAATGCTTCTAGGGACTATTTTTAGTTCTATAGGAATAAAAGTTATTGCAACACAAATGGCTGGGAATATGTTAGGAAGTGATACTCTTTTTGTTATACTTATGTCGATGCAGTTTTTTGCATCTAATATGGTGGCAGTTATTTTCTCGGTTTATTTATTACTTATTTCTCATTACCGAATTAAAGATAAAAAGCTATTATGCTTGTTATACGTTTTTTTTATTGGTGCAGATGTAATTATCACATTATTAAATCCCATACTCAATTGGCAGTTTACTATTGAAAATTCTGTATTAAATATAGGTTATGCCGGACATTTAATGTATATTTTTAATGCTGTATTAATTTGTTTCAGCGTTTTAGTGACAATCAGAAATAGGAAAAGGATTCAGACAATTCCTGTTATTCCATTTGTTTTTATAATATTTTTGGGTATTATAGCTTTTGTGGGACAGATTTATTTTCATACACCTAATCTGAATCTGGTATTAGTTGCAATATGTATGACAGTTTTTCATTATCAACAGAATGCCGGAACAGTAACGGACGCAGTAACAGGATTGTTCAGCCGTCGGTTTATGGGTGAGTTCTTGAGGGAACAGTTTATAGACGGTAATAGTTTCGGTGTTATTACAGTGTCGATGGATGATTTCAAATTTATAAATAAGACATATGGTGTGGAGAGCGGAGACCATTTACTTTTTCAGGTCGGGCAGTTCCTTAAGCAGGCTAAAGGGTCTGAATATGTGTTTCGTTTTGGATCAGATCAGTTTTGCGTTATAATTCAAAAGGACTTAGAAAGTTTAGGTGATATGGCCGGCCAGATAATGGAGCGCTTCAGGCATCCGTGGTATGATGAAAGTCAGTCGGCAATTATGATGTCGGCATCTATTTGCTGTATGGAATGTCCAAGAGATGCCTCTTCCTATGGAGAGCTGATTGAGCTGATTGACTACTCCATGAGTGTTGCAAAGAAGACAAGAAAAGGCCGGATTACCAGTGCAGGGGAGATTGATACAGATAAGATAAAACAGGATAAAACTATAGAAAAGGCAGTAAGGCTGGCACTTGACCGGGATGATATAATGGTATATTACCAACCTATTTTTTCTGTGGAAAAGAATGCATATAGTTCAGCAGAAGCATTGGTCAGAATGCATGACGAAGAATTGGGATGGGTTTCACCGGAGGACTTTATTCCTATTGCAGAGAAAAATGGTTTGATTATTGAGATGGGTGAAATGATTTTAGAAAAGGTCTGCCGTTTTATTCGGGATTTTAACATAAAAGATACTACTGTAGAATACATAGAAGTTAATATTAGTCCTTTGCAGCTGGTTCAGGTGAATTTTGCAGACAGGGTAAAGCAGATTTTAGAAAAATATCAGGTGGATCCTCATCAGATTAATATTGAGATTACAGAGACTGCGACACTTGGCGCAGCTGCCGTTATTAATAAGAATATCAGTTCTTTGCTGGATTACGGAATTACGTTTTCTTTGGATGATTATGGTTCCGGTAATGCAAATATTGATTATATTAATCGAATGCCGTTTAAGATTATTAAAATTGATAAATATATTATCTGGGATTCCTTTAAAAACACAAAGGCCGGCATCACTCTGGAATATACGATAGGTATGTTAAATGCATTAAAGCTAAATATTGTGGCAGAGGGTGTGGAAACGGAGGAAATGAGACAGCAGCTGATGGATTTTGGATGTCATTATATGCAGGGCTGGTTATATTCAAAGGCAGTACCAGACACGGAATTTGTAGAGTTATTAGCAGCACAGGGAATGTAAGGTAAACAAATTAAACACACTAAGCGTTTTTGGGTCTGATTCCCCGCCGTATGCATATCAATTTGGATGCTGCGGCGGGGTTATTTATTATATCTCAAGATAACGGGCGTTTAATTGAAGCTCTTTATCCAGTTTATCAGAGAATCATGATGAGTGTTTTCATGCACATCCTTTCTCATTTGGTCTGTTACATGACCATTTTTCTCCATGATAGCAAGTATTGCCTCCTGAAGCCCGGCAATTTTTCCATTTTCGAAAGCCTCACTGTAAGCGTTATCTGTTTCCGAAGGGGCAGCGGGACTGGATTTTGCTGGCTGCTGGATTTCTTTTTCCTGCCTGCTTTGGCTGTTAATGGTTTTTGTTTTTTTCAGTTTGCCGGAGGTTTTACCTTCTATATACGGAATCCAAATTTCTCCCGAATTTGCTTTCAGCGTTATATGGATACTGCCATTTTGAGCAGTAATACATTGTCCGGAAAGGGCGCCAATATACTCTGTTGCGGCACCGCAGGATACCGTCATTTCAGTGTCGTTGTCATCATTATTGACAGTAACGATTGCCACATCATTTTCTGTGTTTCTGGAAAATGCATACTGGCGGTTAGTCAGCAATAGTTCTTTATAATCACCATAGGACAAAGCGGTTGACTGCTGGCGAATCTTTCCAAGAGCAGAAATCAGTGCAGTATATGGATTGTCAGTAACAGCGTACTGATAATCCGAAAGTGCCAATTGCGGTCGGAGCGAATCATCCGAAAAACGCTCTTTTTTGCCTTCAATGCCGAATTCTGACCCATAATAAATGGAAGGGATACCCGGAAGGGTATATAATAAAATGTGTACAGGAGTAAAATGCTCTTTAATGTTTAGCTTTGTATAAATCCGCTCCACATCATGGTTGTCTACAAAATTATACAGCTTTAAACCGTCCGGACGGTTGCCTCCCATTCCATAGAGACGTTTTACTGTATGGGCAATTTCAAAATAGTTATGGTCATTATGTCCGGAGTAAAGTGCTTTGTGAAGCTGATAATTGGTAACGGAGTGAAGTGTACCCTCATTTACCCAGCGGCTGTAATCACCGTGGATTACTTCGCCCATCAGCCAAAAATCCGGTTTTACTTCATTTGCCACCTGCCGGAGTGAACTCATATATCCGAAATTCAATACATCTGCTGCGTCTAACCTGATGCCGTCAATGTCAAATTCACTGACCCAAAACCTAATCACATCGCAGATGTAATCTCTGACGGCAGGATTTTCCTGATTTAATTTTACAAGCAGATTATAGCCCCCCCAGTTTTCATAGGAAAAGCCGTCATTATATTCGTTATTTCCTGAGAAATTTACATTGCAGTACCAGTCCTTGTACTGGGAGTTTTCCCTGTTTTGCTTAATGTCCTTAAAAGCAAAAAAATCCCGTCCGGTGTGGTTGAATACACCGTCTAAAATAACCTTAATACCCTGATTGTGACACTCCTTTACAAAAGCGGTTAAATCTTTGTTATCACCTAAACGGCTGTCTAATTTCTTATAGTCTGTGGTTTCGTAGCCATGTCCCACAGATTCGAATAAAGGGCCAATATACAGTGCGTTACAGCCGATTTCCTTTATATGTGATATCCATGGAATTAAAGAGTTTAACCGGTGCTCTGGTGTTTCATAATGATTTTCCTTTGGTGCTCCTGTAAGCCCTAATGGATAGATGTGATAAAATACTGCCTCATCATACCAAGCCATATGTTTCTCCTCCTTGTTTTGTTATATCATATGTCATCAATTTTCGAAGAAAATTGATGACCTGCTTGTGCATCAGCACAATTCATTATATCATGTGCTTCGCAGTACACTAGTTTCCAATTCAACAGCTCTGCATGCCTTCAAGCTAAGCTTACTCTGTAGCATTGCATAATATTCATAAAAAAGAAAATGCACTGCTTATTGCATACGTTTATTATAACAAAAATATAAGCATAAAAACAAGCGCTCTCTCTTTTTTCCAAAAAACCTTTTATTTTATAAATTCTTTGATATAATAATGTACACAATTTCACTTGCTTGCATGGGTGAATTTGTGTGCTTTATTGAATGTGCGAAGCACATGATATGCGGTATGAAGGATTTTTGCGAGGAGAAAAGTATGCGTAAAGAACAAAAGACAAATATTAAAAACAGTATAGGGAGGGCAATTGTTGCAGCACTTTCGTTAGCGTTGCAGATTATATGGATTGTGCAGTTATTTACCAAACTGAACCAGTATTCTACAGGAATTAATATGTTTACGGTACTTATTGCATTATTTCTGGTTGTATGGATTTACGGAAAGAACCAAAATGCTGCATTTAAAATGATGTGGATAATTTTGCTGCTGGCTGCACCTGTACTTGGCGTGTGTATGTATGTGTTAATCGGTCATGATAAAGGCACGAAAAAAATGCGGGCGAGGTTTAAGAAGATTGACGGGGAGCTGTTTTCCAAGCTTGAACAGGCACCAGGAGTTATGGAAACACTTGAAGATCGGGATTATGGGATTGCCAATCAGTTTAGGTATATCCATGATTACGGATATTATCCGGTATACCAAAATGCGGATGTAGAATTTTACAGTGAAGCGGCAGAGGCTTTTGAGGCACAGCTTTGTGATTTGAAAAGGGCAGAAAACTTCATTTTTCTTGAATATCATGCCATTGAGGAGGCGCAGTCCTTTAGCCGGATGAAAGAGATTTTGGCAGAAAGGGCTGCCCATGGTGTAGAGGTACGGATTTTATATGATGATGCGGGCAGTGTGGGATTTATAGACCCTAAGTTTGTAAAGCGCATGGAGGAGATTGGCGTTACATGCCGTGTATTTAATCCGGTAATGCCATTTCTTAATTTATTTATGAATAACCGAGACCATAGGAAAATTACGGTGATTGACGGAAAAGTTGCTTATACCGGGGGATATAATTTAGCTGATGAATATTTTAATATTACACACCCTTATGGAAAATGGAAGGATACCGGCATCAGGCTTGCTGGAGAGGCGGTAAAAAGCTTTACCATTATGTTTTTGGAAATGTGGAATGCTGTGGAGGAAACCGATACCGAATTTGAAAAATATCTGCCCCATATTAATTACAGAGCAAAGGAGCAGGGATTTATCCAGCCCTTTGCAGATATGCCTCTTGATGAGGAGTATATGGGTGAAAATGTGTATATGAATATGATAAAAAATGCAAAGCACACCCTTTATGTGGCAACACCATATTTAATTATTAGTGATGAGATGAACAGAGAGCTTACTTTAGCGGCACAGCGCGGTGTGGATGTGCGGATGATAACGCCTGGAATTCCGGATAAAAAGGTTATTTATAAAGTAACCCGCTCCAATTATAATGCCCTTGTTGACAGGGGTGTCCGTATCTATGAATACACGCCGGGATTTATACATGAAAAGCAGGTACTTGCTGACGGTGAATTAGCGGCTGTGGGTACTATTAATTTTGATTATCGGAGCCTTTACCATCATTTTGAAAATGGCGTGCTTATATATGGATATAATGTTGTCAAAGAAATAGGGAAGGATTTTGAAGAAACCTTTGACGTATCAAATGAGGTGACAGAACATTATCGCAATCAGAAAAATGTTGCGGTGAGGTTTGCACAGGGGTTGATGCAGATTTTGTCGCCGTTACTTTAAAAGAACAAAGATATACCTATTGGACTAAGAGAAGGGCGAAAGAAAAAGAAGGAAGGATAAAATGCAAACACTTTCGAAGAAAAATCCTGCGCACTATTTAAAAATTATTGTAAGAGTTCCTTAGGATCTGTCTCTTATGAAGAGCTCCGAGCCCACGAGACCGATGCTGCTAT
>JAIDHZ010000186.1:0-845 GCA_029052995.1 Lachnospiraceae bacterium
CCCTAGAGTTCGGCGGCAGCGTCATATGTGTATAAGAGCCAGAATCACCTCTGTTCATGATATACATGTATTATGGGTATTGTGACAGACAGAATTGTTTAAAACTTGCTGACAGAAAAGTAATATGATATTATTAAAACTGTTTGAACACAAAGCAGAGATAAGGGGATACCGAACCAACGGTATTTTGTAAGGCAATTCCGTATAATTGCGGAATGGAAAAGAGGACAGGATGAAACGGGTAGTAGTTACAGGGATGGGATTAATCACCCCGATAGGAAATGATGTAAAGACATTTTGGAACAGTATTCATGAAGGGAAGGTTGGAATAGGTCCAATCCGTAATTTTGACACGGCAGATTACAGAGCTAAGCTTTCCGCAGAGGTTTGTGATTTTGACCCTTTGGAATATATGTCGGCAAAGGAAGCAAAGAGAATGGACCGATTCAGCCAGTTTGCGGTAGCAGCAGCGAAGCAGGCATTTCAGGATTCCGGGCTTTGCATGTCGCAGGAGGATTCATACAGGATAGGAGTCAGCGTCGGCTCTGGTGTTGGCAGCCTGATGGGAATTGAGCGGGAATATGATAAAATGCTGGCTAAAGGGCCCGGTAAAATCCATCCGCTGACAGCA
Organism: Lachnospiraceae bacterium; assembly: GCA_029052995.1. Classification (GTDB taxonomy): domain Bacteria; phylum Bacillota; class Clostridia; order Lachnospirales; family Lachnospiraceae; genus CAG-590. Next base: position 632 of record JAIDHZ010000186.1, read on the forward strand.
CCTATGGTTTTAGGGAATATGGCAGCGGCTAACATAGCTATGCAGTTTGGGCTGCATGGAAAATGTATTGACGTGGTGACGGCATGTGCGACGGGAACCAATTCCATCGGGGAAGCATTCCGGTCAATCCAGCATGGGGAAGCAGATGCTTTTTTAGCAGGAGGTGTAGACAGTTCTGTCAGCCGTTTTGGTGTCGCAGCTTTTCAGGCATTGA
>JAIDHZ010000186.1:855-28804 GCA_029052995.1 Lachnospiraceae bacterium
TTGACGGCGCTTTCCACATCGGAGAATCCATTGCAGGCATCCATTCCCTTTGACAAAAAGCGGGATGGTTTTGTGACCGGCGAGGGTGCGGGCGTTTTAGTACTGGAGGAGCTTGAACATGCAAAGGCACGGGGCGCAAGGATTTATGGAGAGATTGGTGGTTATGGCGCCACCTGTGATGCAAGCCATTTGACAGCGCCTTTAGAGGATGGTTCGGGGGCGGCCAGGGCTATGGCAATGGCAATAGAGGATGCAGGACTGGCACCGGAGAATGTTGATTACATAAATGCCCATGGAACAAGCACCCCAATGAATGATAAATATGAGACAGCAGCAATCAAAAGGGCATTTGGCAAAGAGGCATACCATGTGAAGATCAATTCCACAAAATCCATGATCGGGCATTTGTTTGGCGCAGGCGGTGCAGTGGAGCTGATTACCTGCATTTTGTCAATTGGAGAGGGATATATCCATCAGACCGTGGGCTTGGTGGATGATGACCCGGAATGCGATTTGGATTATACGAAAGGGCAGGGGGTTTATATGCCGGTAAATGTGGCAATCAGCAATTCCTTGGGCTTTGGTGGACATAATGCCACTGTTTTGGTTAAGAAATATAATTGATGATGCTGTATTTTGCGTTGACATCATTTGCATCGTAATGTATAATTAGGTAGCAAATTTGAACAGGTAAATTTTGCATAATTTATAGTATGGAAGGGCGAGTCTAATGGCAGAGAAGAAAAACCTTTTGACTGATAAAGGTCTTAAAAAATTAGAAGATGAGTTACAGGAGTTGCGTGTTGTAAAACGTAAAGAGGTTGCTCAGAAAATTAAGGAAGCAAGAGAACAGGGTGACTTATCAGAGAATGCTGAGTATGATGCAGCAAAGGACGAGCAGAAAGACATTGAGGCAAGAATTGAAGAGTTGGAATCAATTCTCAAAAATGTTGAAGTTGTATATACAGATGAAGTAGATAAGGAAAAGGTAAATGTAGGCTGTGTAGTTACTGTAAAAGAGGTTGGAAGTGGCAATGTCCAGACTTTCAAATTAGTGGGTTCTACAGAGACGGATATATTGAATAATAAAATTTCAAATGAATCTCCTGTTGGTGCAGCACTGATGGGTTCCAAAGTGGGAACAACGGTAAATGTGGAAGCTCCAAATGGTGCATTCCAGTTTGAAATTTTAGAGATTAGCTTAGACGAAGAATAAGCTGTATATAAGCCTAGCGTGAAAATGCAAGGGAAACAGCATTGTGCCTGCACATATTGTTTTACTTGCATTTTTTCTTTCAGGGCAAAAATCACGATAACAGATAGAAAGAGAGTGAAGAGAGTGTCAGATAATAATCAGAGTAATCAGAAGAAGCAGGGAAAAGAACAGGGAGGTCAGGATTTAAATCAACTGTTAAAGGTACGTCGTGAAAAGCTGAAGGAGTTACAGGATAACTGTATGGATCCTTTTCAGATTACAAAGTATGAGGTTACCGCACATACGGGTGAGATTAAGGAGCAGTTCGAGGAGTATGAAGGAAAGGATGTCAGTATTGCAGGCCGTATGATGCAAAAACGGGTCATGGGTAAGGCTTCCTTTGGAAATGTGCAGGATTTGACAGGAAATATACAGATTTATGTTTCAAGGGATTCATTGGGAGAAGATGCTTATAAGCTGTTTAAAAGAATGGACATCGGGGATATTGTAGGTGTGGAAGGAAAGGTTTTCCTGACCCAGAAAGGCGAGAAGTCAGTACATGCGGAAAAAGTTACCCTGTTGTCTAAGAGTTTACAGGTGCTGCCGGAGAAATTTCATGGACTTACAAATGTAGATACACGTTATCGGCAAAGATATGTGGATTTAATTATGAACCCGGAGGTAAAGGATACATTTATCAAACGCTCTAAAATTATCAGTACAATCCGCAAGTATTTAGACGGACAGGGATTTATGGAGGTTGAAACGCCTATGCTGGTTGCCAATGCAGGAGGTGCGGCGGCAAGACCATTTGAGACACATTTTAATGCATTAGATGAAGATTTGAAGCTTCGCATTTCCTTGGAATTGTATTTGAAGCGTTTAATTGTTGGTGGAATGGAGCGAGTTTATGAGATTGGACGGGTGTTCCGTAATGAGGGGCTGGATACTAGGCATAATCCGGAATTTACCCTGATGGAGCTTTATCAGGCATATACCGATTACAATGGAATGATGGATTTGACAGAGAATATGTACCGATATGTGGCACAGGAGGTATTGGGTACAACTAAGATTACTTATAACGGAATTGAGATGGATTTGGGCAAGCCATTTGAGCGTATTACCATGGTAGATGCCGTTAAGAAGTATGCAGGGGTTGATTTCAGTGAGATTCATACACTGGAGGAAGCAAGAGCCGTGGCGAAGGAAAAGGGAGTGGAGTTTGAGGAACGCCATAAGAAGGGTGATATTTTGAATCTCTTCTTTGAGGAGTTTGTGGAAGAACATCTTGTACAGCCTACATTTGTAATGGATCATCCGATTGAGATTTCTCCCCTTACTAAGAAAAAACCGGAAAATCCGGAATATGTGGAGCGTTTTGAGTTCTTTATGAACGGCTGGGAGATGGCAAATGCCTATTCCGAGTTAAATGACCCGATTGACCAAAGAGAGCGATTCAAGGCGCAGGAGGAGTTGCTTGCTCAGGGAGACGAGGAGGCCAACACAACGGATGAAGATTTCTTAAATGCGCTGGAGATTGGTATGCCGCCTACAGGGGGTATTGGGTTTGGCATTGACAGAATGTGCATGCTGCTGACGGATTCGGCGGCGATTAGGGATGTGTTGTTGTTCCCGACAATGAAAACACTCAGCTAAAAAAGTACCGTAAAATCAAGGGTTTGCGGACTTTAAAACAGTATGGTACGACAAAATAAACTCTCTTAAAGGGTTAAAATAAACGATTTTAAATTAAACTCGTGTCAGTTCAAGTGCAAATGATAATATAAGGATGTAGGAATTATGGAAAATAAAAATGCCGTAAAACCTACATTCTTATTTTCTATTTTACGATTTATTGATACACTCTAATACGGAGGTGTATGTATTGCTTAATTCCGAGTATTCAGCAAAGTATTTACAACAGCTTTGGAAGAAAGTAAGAAAACAGGGCGGTCTTTGCACCGGCATCACGCAGAATGTCGTGGATCTTCTCCAAAACTATACTGCAACTACAATGCTGGCAAACAGTGAGTTTGTGGCACTTCTTAAACAGGCGAATACAGACAGCTCTAAGATGGCAGAGGTTATCGGTGTATCGGATGCACAGCTCCGCTTCGTAACAAACATTCAGTCTGGTATAGGACTTCTCAAGTGTGGAAATGTGGTAATTCCATTCGATAATCAGATTGGAAAGGATACGAGCCTTTATAAGCTGTATAACACCAATATCCATGAGAAAATTGCAGAACAGAAAGCTAAAGAAAATCATGTTTCGGTAGTATAATAACGCTTTTTGTGATATATTAATTGGTGTGCGGTAATTGTTCCGCACACTAATTGATTAAAATTTTGAATAAAAAATCATGAAGAAATGGGGAATAATATGCCTGAAGAAACAAAACCTCATATTGTGAAGTCACATGATATTAGTTTAGATTCTGATTATGTGAAGTGGATTCATGATGTGAAGCAACGTTATATAACCACACAGATAAAAGCTGCTGTTAAAGTTAATACAGAACAGCTTTACTTTAATTGGCAACTGGGGCGGGATTTAGTAGAAAGAAAAGCGGAAGAGAAATGGGGAAAAGGAATTGTAGAGCAGTTAAGTCTCGATTTACAAAATGAATTTCCTGATGCAAAAGGCTTTTCAGCAAGAAATCTTTGGAATATGAAAAAATGGTACTTGTTTTATTCTTCAAGCGATATGTTTTCAGAGCCAGCTCATACGATTGAAGACAGTATCGATTTAAAAAGCTTAAAACTGCAACAGGTTGGTGCAGAAATTAGTGAAAATCAAAAACTGCACCAAGCTGGTGCAGAAATAGAATTTCCTGCAATCTTCGGATTTGTACCATGGAGACATCATGTTGAAATAGTAACAAAATGTAAAACAATAGAAGAAGCTTTATTTTATGTTAGAAAAACAATAGAAGAAAGCTGGAGCAGAAGTACACTTGTTGATTGTATTAAAGCCAATTTATACCAATCATCAGGTAATGCACTTACAAATTTTGCTGAAAAACTTCCTGCCATACAAGGAAAACTCGCACGGGAAATCGTAAAAGATACTTATGATTTCGGTTTTGTATCACTTCCTGTAGGATATGATGAAGAAGAGTTGGAAGATGCGTTAGAGCAGAATATTACACGATTCTTGTTAGAGCTTGGATCAGGATTTGCCTTTATAGGAAGACAGAAAGAGATTATCGTCGCTGGTAAAACAAGAAAAATAGATATGCTTTTTTATCATATTAAGCTTCGTTGTTATGTAGTTGTTGAACTAAAAGCTGTATCATTCGAACCAGAGTTTGCAGGAAAACTTAATTTCTATGTAAATGCGGTTAATGAGTTAATGAAATCGGAATCCGATAATCCAACAATTGGTCTGCTGATATGTAAAGATAAGGACCAGACAGAGGTTCAGTGGGCTTTTCAGGGAATAGAGACACCTATGGGAGTTGCAACTTACGATAATATTCGCTTACAAGAAATTAAATCGCAGTTGCCGTCAGAGGAAGCTATTCAGAAACGATTAGAACAGGCAGAAGAAGAATATATCTTAAAACTAAAAGAAAAAAATAAATAATCCAGTTAGAGTTATCACATAAGCCATTTGGACTAACCATCCGGATGGCTATTTTTTTACCCTTTTTTGGGTAATGGATGTAGAAAGAAGGTGAGAAAATTGAAAATCAAAAAGGTCGATGACAAGCCTATGGTGATTCATACCAAGAAGAAAGCAAAGCTTCATATGCGTACCGCCATGATTCGTTTTCCAAAGCTTATCAAAGCGGCGGAGGAAAAGTTTGTCTGTGTCAGAGAGGATTTGAAGGCAAGGGATGCGGCACTTCTTACCAGTGCAGAATTTGCCATTACGGTAGGAAATGTGACATTTACAGAGTGAACTGATGGCGGTGCAAGTATGGGGCAGAGGTGTTTGAGGCGTATATGAAAGAGAATAAAGGAGAGATTAAGCCTGAAATGAAGAAAAATACTGTGCCCAAAAACGATAAGGAAAGATAAACAATGAACTAATGTCAAAGTAGTGAGGGCGTATCATCAAGGTGGTGGTGCGCCTTTTTGTTATTTCTTTTTATTTAAGTACAGATTTGAATAAGTTTAAATTATTTTCTTGTGTGTCACATTAATGCGACATATAATATAATAGGATAGAGTCATAAAAGGAGTTTAGAAACATATTTTGAGGGGGTAAGTACTCAATAACGACGATATGAAAAAAGAAGTTTTCTAACGATAAAGATTTATATATGATGTATTTATACTTAAATCATACTACATTTACGATGGATAAACCACAAATGCACTATATATAGTTGTTGCGTATTGAAAATGGTAAAAAATTGTGATATTATTTAATGGGATAGAACATAAGTTTGGAGGTGCGAGGATGAAAAGTGATAGAAACAGAGAAATACCAGTTAAAATTGAAAGATCTTTGTGGGGGATATCGGCAGGACGATGTGAATTTGAGGGATGTAATTGTTTCCTTGGTATAAATCCAATTACAATGGAAACTGGAAATTATGGGGAAAAAGCGCATATTGAAGCGGTAAGTAAAGGTGGCGCTAGATATAGAGAAGTAATGGACGTTGAAGAGCTTAATTCTACAGATAATATTATGCTTATGTGTGCGAAATGTCATAAGACCATAGATGATAATCCAGAGATATATCCTGTTGAAAGGCTTAGAGAGATGAAGAAAAGCCATGAAAACAGAGTTTATTGGTTGACTGAATATGATAATGTACAGAAATCGTATATGGTAGGCTATTTTGCAAATATCAAAAACTATCAACCTGAATTTGATAATGCCCAATTTTGCAAAGCATTAGTGAGTGATAAGAAAATCCCGAGCGAAAGATATATTAATTTGATTGGTTCTTCTAATATTCCTTTTAGTGATGGTACAAAAGAGTTTTATTTTATTCAAGAGAAACAAATAGAGCAGGGCGTGGAAAGAGTCATAAAACAGTGCATTCATGAAAATGAAAATATTTCGATATTTGCACTTGCACCAATTCCCTTGTTAATGAAATTGGGAGAAAAAATCAGTGATATTGCTAATGTATCAGTATTCCAGTGCCATAGAAAAGAAGAAAAATGGTTTTGGGATAGAGAAAATAAGGATATTGTAAATTTTATTATCCAAATGCCAGAACAGGTCAATCAGAAAAGAGTTGCTATAAATATTTCTCTAAGTGCGGACATAATTGATTCTAGAGTAAAGCACACGGTTGGAGAAATATCAACTTACAGGATTACGATTGAGAATCCAAATAGACTTTTTGTTACTAATAAGGGGATTATTGATGATTATATCAAAGCTTTTAGGAATTGTATGGAAACAATAAAGAATGATAATCCTGAAATAGAAGAGATTCTTGTATTTCCAGCAATGCCTAACTCGCTTGCTATTAGAACAGGTATGGATTATATGCCAAAATGTGATCCTACACTAATTATTTATGACCAGGTAGAACAGTCGAAAGACTTCATTGAAACAATTACGATTGGAGGTAAATAAATGGCAGAAGAGCAGAAAAATTATATTAATAAACTATATGAATATATTGTAGATGAAATATCCATATCAGATACAATGTTGGACAAGGCAATTAAAAGTTATGGCACCGTTGGTAAGTGGTTGGGGGATTGTGATCCTGGTTTGGATGTTAAGATAATGCCACAGGGTTCTGTTAATTTAGGAACTGTAATAAAACCTATATCTGATGAAGATGATTATGATATTGATCTTGTATGTCTGTTGAAAAATGGTGGTGAGATGAAGGCATCTGAAGTCAAGGAAATAGTAGGTCGAAGACTTAAAGAACATAAAACATATAATGAAATGTTAGAAGATGAGGGAAAGAGATGTTGGACACTTCGATATGAGGAATTTCATATGGACATTTTGCCTTCTGTTCCTAAGAATCATATATATATTGAACCTGAAAAAACTGAAATAAGGTTGACGCATAAGTTAGAAAATGGTTCGTATATCGATAAATTTAGTAATCCAGCGAAATATAAGTTGTGGTTTGAAAACAGAATGAAAACAGTTCTTTTGGAGTCAAAGAGGTCTTTCGCAATGAAAAATCAAGTTGAAATAGATGATGTACCTACATATTCTGTAAGAACACCTTTGCAGAAAGCTATTCAGCTTCTTAAAAGACATAGAGATATTTCTTTTGCCAATGACAAAGAAGGAGTAGCTCCAATATCAATAATAATTACTACTCTAGCTGCAAAGGCATACAATAATGAGGCGAATGTATATGATGCTCTAAACGGGATTCTAAGTCGTATGGCTTACTATATTGAGAAAGATGAAAGTGGAAAATACAAAATATGTAATCCTGTTATGGAAGAAGAGAATTTTGCTGATAAGTGGGCAATTGAGCCAGAAAAAGCAAAAGTATTTTTTGATTGGTTGGAAAGAGCGAAAGAGGAAATTGTAACAAAGCCTATGCTTCTTGAAGGTGTGGTTGAACAAAGTAAGCTGATTAAATCATGTTTTGGCGATAAGGTAACCAATAGGGCATACAACAGAATTGGTGAAGAAACAAGAATTGCACGTGAAAATCAAAATCTTTATACAAGTAATCTAAAGGGTGGCACTTCTACTGTAGCGGATGAAGATTCAAAATCAATACCGAGGCATACATTTTATGGAGAGTAAAAAGAAAAAGTATTTTGGCGATCCGTTGCTTAGACTTGTTGATCAAAAAACAGATTTAGAGCTAATGTATCCAGAATCAAAAGCGTATATTAAAAATGGTGTATTGATTTGGGTTGGAGTTGTTAAACCAGGACCATTTTCTAAAGAATATACAATAAAAATAGAGTATAGAATTGGAAAAAGTCCTTCGACTTGGCTTGTGAATGAGAAATTGGATTCAGAAACATATATGAAAATTCCTCATAAATATAACGTTGATTTCAATGCAGGAACAGTTCAGCTTTGTTTATATAAACCAGGCAATAAAGAATGGATGAAGCATTATTCAATAGCTAAAACCATTGTGCCGTGGGCTATTGAGTGGCTGTATTATTATGAAATTTGGCAGATAACTGGTGAATGGCAAGGTGGGGGAGCTCATCCGACTCCGAAGGCTTGTAGGAATAGTGATAGGTATAAAGAAAAAGTTGAAGATAATAAATGTATGAGAGGATAACTTTATGGCAGCAGAACGTAAAGAAAAGGTAATCAGAGTATTACAGATACTTCAAACAACAGATAAAAAGACCCCAGTCAATGCAACTCAGATTGTGGATAAGCTTGAAAATGAATATGTAATTGGTAAGACGGATCGTCGTTCAATCTATAGAGATGTAAAGATGCTTCAGTCTTGTGGCTATCCAATAGAACAGGCAAAGGATAAAAAACAGGGATGGTATATGGACAAGCATGCCTTTGATGACTGGGAGATTAAGGTTATGATGGATGCGGTTCAGCAGGCAAGATGTGTATCGGTCGCAGAGGCTAAGAATATTAGGGGAAAGCTGTTAGGACTTACCAGTAAAAGAGGAAGAAGTAGATTTTCTCACATGATGATGCCTATATCTTGTAATGTGGAAGTTGATACAAAGCTTGGTGAATATATAGAAACAATGCTTGAAGCTATGTTTATGCATAAAAAGATACAATTTCAATACACAGAGATAAACGACAACATGGAGAAGGTTCTTAGACGAGAAGGAAAGGTTTATATCTTAAATCTGTATACGATATATTGGTCTGACAATAATTATTATCTTATCGGGTCGCACGACAATCATGAGGGATTGACAAGTTACAGACTTGACCGTGTTGAGAATCTGAGAATAACAGAAGAGTATTCGATTGATGCAAAGGAAAAGATAGGTCAAAATCCGGAATTGTATATGGAAACTAAGAAATTATTTTCATGTCGGAGTGTTTGAAGATGGAAAGAGGATATATACTACTGAGAAAATTGAAGGAACTGTCCCGAATGCCGATTTTACCATTGAATATAAGGGATTTCAGGAACTCCCAGTTCTAGAGAACAGAAAGATATATTGTGAGTTAATCAAATATTTTATTACACAAAATTTATCAGAGGTCATGGTGCTTGATAAATATCGTAAGTATTCATGTAAGAGTAGTGTCACAAGTAAATGGATTATGACCAATCAAGGATTCAAAACATTTACATCTAAGAACAAAGAAATAAGTCTTGAAAGAAAATACAATTTCTGGGTTGAAATATTAGATAATGGAAAGGCTTATCTTAGACTTGATACTGGAAGTGTTTTTACTTCGAATCTTACAGTAAATGATTATTTGGTAAAAGGTGTTGACCCTATTGGGATGGAAGTGAAAAATGATTGGGCGAAGAACAATCAGACAGGTATTTTAACGGAAATCTGTGACTTTACAGTTACAGATAAACTGGATTTTGCAGATAGTCTTAAGGCATACTATATTGAGCGTAAAGAAGGATATCGTGTAGAAAAAATCCCTGATGATACAAAAGTGATTAAAGTGGAATTGCAACCGGGTAAATTATATCCATATTATCCGCAGGCGTTGAAACCTGTGCTTACAAGAGAAAAAGTTGGACAGATAGATGCTCCTTTTTCACTTCAGATAGATTCATATGTTAAGAGAGATATGCAAACCAGATTACAGTTGGATATAGATTTTATTAAGGATATAGGTTTTCTTTCTGAGTTGTCTGATTTGGAATTTAACACTGAAACATGTACAGTTGAAGAAATAGGATATACAAAAGGAACGGTTCCTTTACCTAAATTGATTTGTGGTAAGGATAAAGCTCTCGAATGTGGCAAGGAATTTCAGGTGTTTAATTATGGATTTTATCGGAAGACAGATAGAGAAATAAAGATTGGATACATTTATCCTAAGAATACATTTGATAAAATGAAAGCGATTGTAAATGAAATTTATTCATTTGCAAAGCTTGGAAAGTATCAAGGTGAAAAAGATAAATACATAGTGGAGGGACTACTCGATATTCAGGCAGACCCAATGATTAAGGAAGAATACGAGCTTGGAGATTTGACTGATTATAAGAGAGCTGCTAACAGATTGCAGAAGGTTAAGGGAATAGACATTGTAATTGCACTTATTCCAGACGGTATTGATGAGGATGGACCATATAATCCATTTAAGACAATATGGGCAAAAGCAAATATTCCTTCGCAGATGATAAGTATGAAAACAGCTGAATTATTTGCCAGAGGTAAAGCAGAAGGCAATAAATCAAAGTATTATCTTCATAATATTATTCTTGGAATCCTTGGTAAAACTGGAGGCATTCCATGGATTGTAAAAGATATGCCGGGAAATGTAGATTGTTTTGTTGGTCTTGATGTTGCAACAGTTGCAAAGGGAATTCATTATCCAGCGTGTTCAGTAGTTTTTGATAAATATGGCAGGCTGCTTGGGTTTTATAAACCTACGACTCCACAGCAAGGAGAGAAGATAACAACAAGAATATTGCAGGATATATTTGATCAGGTGATTTTTTCTTATGAAGACAGATTTGGAGAGATGCCAAAGAATGTGGTTATTCATAGAGATGGTTTCAGTAATGAAAACGATGATTGGTACAGGAACTATTTCGGGGCAAAGGGCATAGAGTACAGCATTATTGAGGTCAGAAAGAATGTTAGTTCAAAACTTATCTTACTACAGGATGATAAGGTTATGAATCCTACAATGGGATACTGTGTTTATAACAATAACAAGGGATATTTGGTTACTACAGATATGAAGAATAAGAAAGGTTCACCTAATCCAATCTTAGTTGAGAAAAAATGTGGCGATGTTTCAATGGCGCATATTCTTACACAGATTCTATATTTGTCACAGTTACATGTGGGTTCTACACGTAAAATGAGGCTTCCTATTACAACCGGATATGCGGATAAGATATGTAAGAATAGAGATTTCGTACCTGAGGGTAAAATGGATGATAGGTTGTTTTTCTTGTAAGATAACTTCTGGCTTCTTGTAAGATATGGGTGAGATAGTGAGATATGCGAATCCTTTTTCTTTGAAAAACGATATCCAGTATTCGCAAATGCAAATTGAGTATTCGCGATTCGTGTGGTACAATATTAACTGGAAAAATCTGTTATTGGTGAAAAGTTTTTCTGATAGGCAGAAATAATAGTCAAAGGGAATGGTAGATATGGGGAATGATATTAGGTATCATTCGATGGTACGGTATTTTAGGAATCAGTCGGGGCTTCGTCAGGAGGACTTGACGAAAGAAGTTGATGTGAGCAGACGCACCATAGTGAATGCGGAAAGTGATAATTGCAATCTGTCCCTTGCCACGGCATTAAGGCTGGCGGCGTATTTTGACAGAAGCGTGGAGGAGCTGTTTGTGAAGGAGTGAGGATAAACTCATTTTTACTAAAAGAGATGGAGGTTAAGTTATGTATCGTGATTCTGAAGGTAGAGATGTTGAAGATATTTGTTATGATCTGGAGCATGTTGAGATTGTGAAAAAGTCCATACAAGAGAATTTTGATAAATACTTTGATGGTTTTATAGAAACATGTGCCGGTGAAGCATTAGATAATAAATCTTTTCATGATTTGCAAAAGAAACTTGGTATTCCGATTTCTCCTAATGCAGCAACGGATCTGTCACAAAACTATAAAATGATTATACGGGAATCTATAGAAGAATTTGAAAAGGACAGACAAGATTATATAGAGATTTTTGATGAAGAACTTTTGGAAGAAACATTGGAAGATGATGCACCTTCATTTAAGTCGAAAACTCTTAGGAATGAATGTCCGATCATTAGAAAAACATTGAATAATCGTTCCGCTAAGGAGCTTGATAAATATCGGGCAAGTTTTAGCCGAGCAGATGCTGAATGGCTTTTGACGGTGGTGTTGAACTTATGTCGATTTAGCGATGAGTATTATAGCGAATACGATCCGAACACCTATGAGGATATATCATCGTATGAGGATATGGAACTTGGGATATTAGATACGGAAGATTACACAGCTTTTGGTGTGATAGGTGGAGGGATTAAAACGCACATGCTCTATAAGATACACCCGTCTGTTTTTCCAAATAGAAGTCGTAGTGCATTGTGGGCGTTATGGTTCTTGACGGATAAACAGAAGTTTGGATGTAATACAGATTCAGAATTTCTAATGATTGATATAAATAAGAGTATCACACAGCAAAACTATTTTTATCCGTATGAGTTGTTTGCATATTACGCATTTGTTATATATGAGCTGTTGAGGGATAAAGCAAGTGATTATTCGGTGTATATAGATCCTGATTATAAGTATGTGGTTGTAGATGTGTTTTTTGAATATGTAGCAATGCAGCATGATGATGAAATATCATTTTTGAAGTCACAGATAAGAGATGGGGGAATGGGTTTTGCTTAATTTAGATAAAGATTTTGAGAGATATTTTCCAAAGTTAAAGTTTGAATTAAAAGATTTTCAAAAAAAGGTTATTGGAAATGTTGTTGAAAATGGTAATACATTGTGTATTATGCCGACTGGTGGTGGGAAATCTGTAATATACTGGATGTCTGCACTTGAAACAGATGGCATAGCGATAGTTGTATCTCCGCTGACTGCGTTAATAAGTGAGCAGGCAGAAAAGATTGAAGAACAAGGCTATGAAACTCTGGTATTTCATGGTGGTGTAGCTGCTTCAAAGCAGGTGGAGTTGCTTCGTAAATTTGCAAATAAAGAGTATAATCCTTGCTTCATCTTTGCAAGTCCGGAGAAGATTGCGACAGATGGCTTCTTTGAATATTGTATTAGACAACGAAAAGATGATATAAAACTTATAGTTATTGACGAGGTTCATTGTGTAAGCCAGTGGGGAATGAGTTTCAGACCATTTTATGAAAGAATACCTGATTTTCTTGATTCGGTTTATGGCGATAATCAATGGTGTAAAATACTTGCTTTAACTGCTACATTGAATCCTAAAGAAGTGGGTGATATATGCAGGGCATTTAAGATTAGTGAAAAAAACATTATAAAGGACACAATGCTTATGAGGAGCGAGATTCAGTTGCACACTCATAAGTTTACAAAGGAAGATGAAAAGGAAGAGTTTTTCTGGGAGCTTCTTGAAAGACACGAAAATGAAAAGATATTAGTATATTTGTATAGAAAAAAAGGTGACAGAGGTGTAGAAGGTCTCTGTCAAAAAGCATTAGATAAGGGATATAAAGCTGAGTTGTTTCACGGCGATATGAACCCAAAAGACAGAATGAATATAATAGAAAAATATCGTAACAACGAGGTAAATATTATATTCGCTACAAACGCATTTGGAATGGGAATTGATATTCCGGATATCCGTGTAGTAATTCATTTTATGATACCTGAATCGGCAGAACAGTATTATCAGGAGATTGGTCGTGCAGCTCGTGATGGGAATGGTGCTAACGCATATCTATTATATTCAAATAAAAATATAGACGTTAAAAGAACCTATTTTATTGATCAATCATTTCCTTCACAGGATAAGTTGATAGATACTTATGCGAAACTTGTAAAAAAGGTTGGATATAAAACTTTACCTTATTTTGAAGACGAGGATATTCAAGATTGCCTGCCATATTATATTGAAGGTGGCTTGGTAAGAATAGAGGGGAAAGGCTTTTCGGACATAAAAGATATTTATGATATTAAGAGCAGTGAGATACAAAAGCTCTACGACAGCACAAAGGGTAAAAAATATATAAGGACCGTGTTGGATAACGAGCTTACTCCCAAAGAATTTTCTGATACGATTTATGAAGGACTGAGAAGCAAAGCAATAAAGATTAAGAAGCCATTTGAGCGTTGGCTTGTTATAAATTCTTTATATGATACAATAAATGATGAACAGATGAGCATCATGCAAAAAAGCATAGAAGATAAAAAGAAATACAAGCATGAGTTACTGGATTATTTTGTTTATTTGCTTGAAGAAAATAAAGATTCACAACATTTACATCAGGAGATAGCACGATATTTGGGAATGGACAAGTATCAGTTAAAGCGTATTTATAAAACTGTTGATGGAAATATGGTAAGAAGTAAATCAGAAGTAATAGTATGTAATTTGCTATCAGATAACGGTATTAAATACGACTATGAAAAATTATTGACTTGTCCGGATAGAAGTGTAATGAACCCAGACTTTACGATTTATCTTGATAATGGGGAAGTATTGTATTGGGAACATGTAGGAATGTTGGGAAATGAAAAGTATGATTCGGATTGGATTCATAAGCTTAGATTGTATAATGAGTTTTACCCGGATCAACTATTAAAAACATATGAAACCGGAACATTGTCCGGCGATGCGGAAAAGGTTATTGGGAAGATTAAAGAAAAGGGAAACTAATAGTAAAGTTTGATTTTCTCTATTCTTATGATAAAATAGAATCAGAGGTTAAATAAATATAACGATAGTTAAAAAATGGTCTGCATAGAAGGCAGAGGCATTTATTTGTGGGATAAACTTCTCATAATTTTGAATTATCCCTACGATAGATGGCAGACAGCTGGTTTTTTATAGCGAATAACCAGAAGTATAAAGCTGTGCAATCAGATAAGCAACGACCACAACCGAAAGGAATCAAGACTATATGAATACAATCAAAAAAACACTCACCGTCCTAATACTATGCGGCATAATCTTATGCAATGTAAACTCTACCGTTAATGCCAAAAACACTTCAAAAGACTACAGCAAATCCATATACAATAAAACAAGATGGCAGACTATAAAGAATGATTACCTTAAAACAAAAACGGACAGGCTAATATTTGTCAAATATAAAACTGGAAGCAAAGCAACTGTTGAAATGTGGAAAAAAATCCCCAAATCAACTAAGCCAGCTTCCAGTAATATATCCCCAAATGATAATACAGATATTTTAACCGATAAGGATTCGTTCACGTCCGATAATACAAGTACCGCACATGAAAGTACATGGAAAAGAATTGTTTCCTGTAATGCATATGTTGGTCAGAAAGGATTGGGTAAAAAAAGACAGGGGGACCATAAAACCCCGGTAGGTATATATAACATAACAATGGCCTTTGGCCGCAGAAAATCACCGGGAACAGCCGGAATATCCTATACCAAATTAAATAAATATCATTACTGGTCTGCAGAGAGAGACACATACAATACATTTGTTGACGTAAGGACACTAGGTCGCAAATGGATGAGTGGAGAGCATCTGATAAGCTATAATCCATGGTATAATTATGCGCTTGCAATGGATTATAATAAAAAATGCACATATCTCAAGGGCTCTGCAATCTTTTTGCACTGTACGGGCAAAGGGAGAACCTATACAATGGGCTGTATTGCTGTCTCCGAAAAGAATATGAAACAAATTGTTAAAAATACCACAAAGCATACCAAAATATTTATTTATAAAAGAAAGTAAAAATGATATGTAAGCTGCATCCTTTTTGCCATTTTTCAGACGTAGGCATATAAATTATCAGCAAGCTAATAAAAAGCCGAAATCACCCATAAAAACACTATAATAATTCAATAAATTCAACCAAAAGAAAAAGGCTGGAAGCTGTTAAACTTCTAGCCTTTAATATAACAGTAATCCTTTTATTCCATCAGCATATCAACGCTATATAAAATATCATCCGTACTATTTATATCCGGATTATAGACAAAGATGCTTTGCATCTTGTCACCTTAAAAATAAAAAAGCGTAAAGCCCTTAATAATTCAATAGACTTTACACCCTTTATTTTATTGGTTATTCAGTTATCACAAATCTAAATCAGTCGTTACAATACCGAATGATTCAAGCTTTGCTTTTAATATCCTTATTTGATAATCAAGTTCTTTTTCGATATCGTCTGACTTTTTGATACGTTGTAGACTAGTATAATTATCAATTAAATTATTAATCATTTTTTTTATCACTTGGCATATAATCACCTAATTTCTTTGTTGTGAGATATATTGTTAAAATATAGTATATCACAATTGAGGTGGAAAGTCTATTCAATTATCAGGGGGCTGTGTGGTGCTTTGTTTGTGGGCTATGTTGCTATCCCCACTATTTAAAAATTTTTGGACAGAGAAGCTTGTGTGGAATATAAAGAATTTGATATTTTTATATCAGAGCAATATAAAACAATCATTGCCTCTCAATACAAAGAATATCCTCCACACCGCAATCCAGATAGATACAAAGCTTTTCCAGTACATCAAAACTAATTCGAGTAGTTCTATTATGATTTAGATTCCTGAGTGTAGATACAGATATACCGGTATCTTTCGCTATCTGGTTTTGTGATAGCCCTTTGCTATCTATAAGCTGATTAAGTATAACTTTCATATAGCACCTCATTCATTTTTATTAAAGTAGATTATCCAATATAAGCGATATTATACACTAAAGCAGGCAAAAAGATTCCTAATAGAGATATCATTAAGCAACTTGATTATATATGTATATTATGATATGATTTGACTATATTAAGGTTTGGAGGTGTGATTTTATGGAAGCAATAAGACCATCATCGGATTTAAGAAACCATTATAATGAAATATCGAAACAATGTCATGAAGAAAGAAGCCCTGTTATTATTACTGTAAATGGTCGTGGTGATACGGCAATATTAGGATTACAGGACTATTATCAAATGAAGTCAGAACTTGAATTATTACGTACATTGGCAGAATCTGAAGAAGATGTTGTAAATGGAAGAGTGGCACCGATTAAAAATACTTTTGATGAAATTAGACAATCCCTGTTAGAGAGGAAAGCCAATGAAGTATAAAATAATTAGAACGGAAAAGGCAGATGAGCAATTACGTGATATCATCTATTATATTGCAGACGATTCGGGAAGTGTCGATATAGCATTGGATTATCTTGAAAAAGCAGAAAATGCTATTATGATGCTAGAAGATTTTCCTTATTCAGAGAGTATTCCTAAGTATTCAATTTTACGAAAACAAGGTTACAGAATTTTTATGGTAGAAAGACATTTGGTATTTTATAAAGTAAATAATGATGAAAATGTTGTTACTATTTATGCAATTTTAGATGGCAGAAGAGAATATAAGAATTTGATTTGAAAACTATTATACAGAAGAAAAATTACAATAAGAATATTTTTGTGGAACTGAATATCATCACAGGACTACCAATGTGAGAATACACGGAGGTAGTTTTTTTATTCTGTAGTTGAAATTTCTTGAAAACAGCGAAAGAATTTTTTGCTTCTAAAATGTCCTTAGTGGACAGATTCTTTTTTGTCAGAAAAAAATACAAACTTATACCACAAGTATAATGACAACTAAAGTGTTTTATGATAAAGTACGATATAGAAAAAAGAAAAGCGGTATCAAATACCGGGAAAGGAAATGAGAATCATGTTTACATTTTGTATTGCTTATTATCAGTTAAAAGAACACTATTCGAAAGCTATGCTCGAAAATAAATATGAGCACAGTATCTTTAGTGTACCTTTTACTAGGATAAGCGATGTGGATGAACAAACGTGTTTAAGGATAGAGTCAGATTAAAATTTGACAACTATATACATGGATCATTTTGAACCGCTTATCTTGTGTAATAGTACATGGAGATAGGCGGTATTTTTTTGCTCCATTAACTCAATGGTAGAGTAACCGGCTTTTAACCGGTAGGTTGTGAGTTCGAATCTCATGTGGAGCATCTTATCTAATGACTTCAGTTATGGAAGGGAAAGGAGAACGTTATGTTTGAAATCAAAGGAAATGTAAACACAGCAATTTGTTATGCAAAGGTTGTAGAAGACGAAGCAATCGAGCAGATACGAAGAATGTGTGATTATGATTTTACAAAGAATTCTAAGATTGCAATCATGCCGGATGTTCATGCGGGTAAGGGATGTACGATTGGAACTACAATGACTATTGTTGACCGTGCTGTTCCTAACATAGTCGGTGTGGATATTGGATGTGGTATGTACACAGTGAATCTCGGAAATGTGGATATTGATTTTGAAAAAATGGATGAGGCTGCACATTTCATTCCATCCGGAAAAAATGTGTGGGAAGGCAGACAGGAAAAGTTTGATTTGACCAGACTTCGTTGCTATCGCTCATTGAAAGATACGAAAAGACTTGCGAAAAGTCTTGGTACCTTAGGTGGCGGGAATCATTTCATTGAAGTGGACGAAGCGAAGGATGGAACCAAATATCTTGTCATTCATTCCGGAAGTCGTAATCTTGGAAAACAGGTAGCTGAGTTGTGCCAGCAATTAGCCATCGAACTGCACTCAGGTAAAGAGGAATATTTTAAGAAAAGGGATGAGATTATTGTAGAGTATAAAGCAGCGGGACGCAGATCTGAGATTCAGGCTTCACTAAAACAGCTTAGATGGGAAAAGAAAGAATCTTTAATCCCGGATGATTTATGTTATTTATATGGTACATATCTTGAGGATTATTTACATGATGTTGTCATTTGTCAGGAATTTGCCCAGGCAAGTAGAGAGAAAATGGCAGAGATTATTATAGAGAGAACCGGACTTATAGCAGGAGAGGCTTTCCATACGATTCATAATTATATTGATACAGATGAAATGATTTTAAGAAAGGGCGCAATCGCAGCCCATAATGGAGAGAAAGTGCTGATTCCAATTAATATGAGAGATGGAAGCGTTCTTGCAGTAGGAAAAGGGAATCCAAAATGGAACTATTCTGCACCACACGGAGCAGGTAGAATTATGTCTCGTTCAAAAGCAAAACAGTCACTCAGTTTAGAAGAGTACAGAATTACGATGGAAGGAATTTATACAACTACCGTAAATGAGGAAACATTAGATGAAGCACCAATGGCATACAAGTCTTTAGAGGACATTATTGATGTAATCGAAGAGTCTGTGGATGTGATTGATGTGATGAAACCGATATACAATTTTAAGGCAAGTTAAGTTGGAGCTTTCTGTTCTGGCTTAACTGCCAGAATAGGAGGAAAAGAAAAATGATGAATATACCTACCATTGATATGATAGCTACAGGGAAGAATATTGTAGCATTGCGTGATGCTGCTGGATTAACTGTGAGAGATTTGCAGGATATCTTCGGATTTGCAACTCCTCAGGCAATTTACAAGTGGCAGCATGGAACAGCGTTGCCAACATTGGATAACTTGGTGATTTTAGCAGCAGTATTTGATGTGGCAATGGACGACATCATTGTAATTGATAATGATGTGGCTGTTCAGATTAGCGCATGAAAGATAAATAAGGGTTTGTGAGAAATCATAAACCTATAAGGCTCCTTAGTCTAAACGGTTAGGACGCTAGCCTCTCAAGCTAGAAATGACATGTTCGAGTCCCGCAGGAGCTTCTTTGGTCCCCTAGTCTAAAGGTTAGGACATTGCCCTTTCAAGGCAGGGATGCTCGGTTCAAGTCCGGCGGGGATCACTGTGATTGTAGAATAACGGTTAGTTCGGCAGATTGTGGCTCTGCACATCGGGGTTCGACTCCCCGCAATCACATATGGGCAGATATACCGTAACTGGTAGCGGGCCAGACTGTAAATCTGGTGCTTAATAGCTCTGTAGGTTCAAGTCCTACTCTGCCCACTATATGTTTGCGTGTCCGAGAGGTTTATGGTACTTCCCTGCTAAGGAAGTGTGCGAGTAATTGCACCGATGGTTCGAATCCGTCCGCAAACGTTTTTAGTATCTTGATTTTCCACTTGTGGGGTGGAGAATTGAGGTGCAGTGGTAAAATTTTTCTTCTGTCTTATTAAATACCAAAAAGGTATATCACGATGTTTTAATAAATATTCCGTTGCAGGGCAAAGGGCAGATTGAGCAGACCAAGACATTGGATGCTTTGCAAAAGTTACTTTATTAAACTTATGATTATATTGATAGTTCGGGCAGAATATTTGAAGATACTAAAAACATTTTTCTGGACGATACTAAGAAAGAAATTAGGGAAAAATTACAAGGTTCATTTGGATATACCAATATAAGCCGTGCGTCATTGTTTCAAGAGGAAAAGTATATGAATTTATTGGTTGCTTTGAAGTCTTTAGCACGGACAGGTATGTACTTTGATATTATTACAAATGTAAAAGCCACGGTACCCACAGCAGTTTCAATACGGTACATATATAGAATAGTTAGAAATTATGTGGAAGATTGTATTATATGTCGTGTAAAATTTGAGTTTTCCACGAACAGTATGTGTTAATCGGTGGTGCTGCGTGTGATATTTTATTTGAAAGTAATGATACATCATTTAGAGTTGCAAGAGATTTGGATATGGTATTAATTGTTGAAGGTTTGCTTTCGGATGTGGTATAATTTGTCACAAATGCGAATGTAAAATTCGTACTGGCAAGATAAAAATTAAGTTTTTGGAGCGATATGTTATGAAATATAGAATTGCCAAAATGATAACTATTGTGTTTATAGGCATATTCCTTATTGTTTATCTGCTAGCGCATTATGATGGAAAGAAATATAATATTGAGAATGCAGAAGATTTTGTTAGAAAAATATGTGAACTCCAAAATGTGCCTGGAATGTCCATAGTAGTATTGGATAATGAGCAAGAATATTATATTGGCTGTGTTTTGTGTGCTGGGAATTGTTACGTTTTTCAAAAATCGGAATAACAATTATTGGTGGAGATGGATATACTTATTCGGTGGCGGATACCTGTTATTTGATTTATTCGCTATTTGCACAGGGTTAGAGTTTTGGCACAAGTTAATATTGGCAATGTATGATGTCACTGCATCTTATTGGAATTTACTCTGGGGAGGATTTATTCTTATGGGCGGTTTAGTCTTTGTACTCGGTTGTTCGTTGATAAAAAAGAAGTTTATAAGAGTAGATTTTGTTAGATGAACTGTATCAGATTAGGCGAAAGGAAAACAGGGAAATGATTATTGAAAAAGCGGAATTCAACGATTTATAAGAAATATTAGATTTGCAGTATCTTGCTTATCAAAGTGAAGCAGAATTGTTTAATGACAATGATATTCCGCCATTAAAACAAACATTGGTAGATGTCATGCCAGCTGTCACAAAGGATGACCACATTTTTCTTTGAAGAGAATTCCGGCATGACCTGCCTGACCATGGAGGCGGCAAGCTCCAGTTTGGACTCCCTTTTCTGCCACATGCGGTATCCCAGAGGCACAGCCCGGTAAACTACTTTGCGTTTATCCCATAGGGGAACACACAGCATCAGGCTTACAAAACAATGTCCATTCAGATAGTTGGAACCATTATGGGAGGCATGGTCAAATAGTTTGGATACATTTTCAAATTTTTCACCAAACTTTGAAACCATTGTATCATCAATGCACAGAAAGACCGGCTGCGATTCCAGCAGTGCGAGAACCAGTTTCAATGCCATGTAAGGTGTAACATTCATAAATCTGGAATAATCCACTTTGGCGTAAGAACAGGCATAGTAGAAAGCATTCAGGGATTTTTCTGTAATGCCGGATAAAAAATGTCTGTACAAAGACCGGATGGAATTGGCGGATTCCATTGCCAGCATAGATAAGACCAGAAGGAACAAAGTTTCAGCCGTCGGTATGGAACAGGTTTCAAAGTAAATATAAAAATATTGATAAAGTCTACCAATCAGGTTCTTTTTGTTGTATAATAAGTTCAACATATGGGATCACTTTCCTTTGTAATGTATTTGTAGCAGACTCATTATAACACTAAAGTATCCTGTACGTTATTCTTTTTACAAAAAAGTTGTAAAGTGGTGTAAATTTGACAAAAATGTAATTATTTCAATATTGTTGTTTGAACAAGATATAAGTGAAAGAGGATGAACTTTATGAAAAGAATAGCAATATTATTGTATTTTATGTTTATTTTATTTTGTAGTGGCTGTGGTGCAAAAATGGAAAAAATGCAATTTTCTATATCTGATGAGCAACTTCAACCTGCAGAGAATCGGCATACAGAAGATGTGAATGATATAGAAGAAAAAAGTGAAGCCGAAAGTATTCAAGATGAGATTGCAAAAGTAGAGGTTAAGTCTTGTGAATATGAAAATGCTGATTGGGGTAGCATGGGACAACAGGAAATGAATCAGCTTACCGCACAGTGGTATCAGCTTTGGGATGATGAACTCAATTCTTTATGGAGCAGATTAAGTGATGAATTGGATGCTGAAACGAAAGCAAAAGTGCTTGATGAACAACGAGCATGGATTAAAAGAAAAGAACAAAATGTAAAAGGTGCTGGTGCGGCGGCTTTTGGTGGAAGCCTTCAACCGCAATTACAAAATTCAGCCGCCGAAAAAATGACACGGGCAAGAGCATACATACTTGCTGCATATTTAGCAGATGTCAGAAACGAATCATTTACTATTCCGTCTGAAATTCAAGAAAGCATAGATATGGCGGATCCAAGCCTAAACGATGTTTTTAAGGAATTTGAAGGACAGTGGATATTTGATGAAGAGAGTGGTGCATGTGTTGGTATTGAAAGGACAGAAACATGTGCATATGGTGTTGAAGGAAGTAATTGGACAGTTTGGGTAACTGGCGGTGATGTTATTTCTGATCTTGATGTATATGGCTATACAGGAAATAGCATCATATTCAAGATTGCACATGATGGTTACGATGCTTTTTATATACTTTCATTTAACCTGGATAATTCGATTAAGTTTGCATTTGGAAATTCTTTATGGAGAATGAAATTACTTTCTGGCGAAAGCAGGGGACAGAAAACAAAGGATGCTAAATAATTTCTTGCGGAGATTTTGGCAGAGGAACAGTTGTCATGTAATGAGATTACAGAAGCGGCAAAGGAGAGAGGTATTAAGAAGAAAACGCTGTGGAACACCAAAAAGGAAATGAACATTGACAGCGTGAAAGTAGGAAATCAATGGTACTGGACTTTATAGCAGGGGAAGATAGCAAGATTGCCTTTTCTAAAGATAGGGTAATCTTGCCACCTTGATTAGAAACGTGGTGGCAACAAGGCGGCGAAAAGCCGTCCCGTCCGTAAGGACAAAAAGCCCCCGGCAGGGCGCAAAACCTGCTTGCAGGTTGCATTTTTGATAGGCTTGCCTGTCAAAAGTGCTTTTGAGTTACTTCCGGGAAAGTAACAAAGCCTTGCGCCTGTCAGCGTAGTAAAAATAGAGAATATGCCTATTGGAAAGAACGATTAGCGGCATGATGGGGAAAGGTTCTGTCAATCACAATACAAGAGCCTTTACAGCTAAAAATGTAGATAAGGAGCGAAGCCGGGATAACGTAAAATTTTGCCACTCGGATATAAAAGAAGTTTAGCATACCCTTTTTGATGACGCACTGGAACGCCACAACGTAAAGCAGAAACGGGGTGACCGAAAGATTGATGATTACTATGAGAAGATACGCCGGGGAAAGCAGGAAAAATTATTTTATGAGGTGATTTTCCAAATCGGCAATAAGGATGATATGAACGTGCAGAGCAATGAGGGGCAGTTCGCAAAAGATATTTTATGTAAGTTTATGGAGCAGTTTCAGATAAGACCCCCTAATCTGTTTGTATTTTCAAACCACCTGCACATGGACGAGCAGACGCCGCATATTCACATTGATTTTGTTCCTTTTATCCGTAACAGCAAGCGTGGACTTGATACCAGAGTATCATTAAAGGGTGCACTGTCAGAGCAGGGTTTCAAAGGTGGCACAAGGGCAATGACAGAATGGAACCAGTGGATAGAAGCGGAGAAGCAGGAGCTTTCAAAAGTCATGGGATGGCATGGTATACAGTGGAAACAGTTAGGTACACATAACAAGCATTTGTCTGTACTCGATTTTGAAAAGCGGGAGCGCTAGAAAGAGGTTGAGGAATTGGAACAGACGATTTCCGGAAGTAAAGAAGACTTATCTTCTATTCTTCAGCAGCAGATTGTAGCAGGAGAGGAAACGGAGCAGATAAAAGAAAACAATAATACAATCCGCAATCTAAACAGGGAATATAAAAAGATAGAGCCGGATTGCCGGGAGGGAGTGAGGGCGCAGTTGGAACGCATGAAAGAACTTTGCAAAGAACGTAATAATCTGTATGAAAAACAGAACGATTTAAAAGAGCAGAAGTGGAAGATTGAGAGGGCGTTAGAACGATAAGAAATGTGGGGCATGGCGGTTGCTATGTCCTATATTTTAGTGGCAAGTGAAGTTCAGGAGTAGTATAATCAAATTGACAAATAAGTATATGAAAGGTGAAAACAAAATGGTATTGACATACAGAGAAGCCGCTAAATCGGATGCCAGTTTGCTAATAAATATTTATAATTCCTCATTTTATGATGATTATGTTCGCTATGGCGAATGCCCTGGTTATGGAAAAACGAAGAGTCAAATGGAATTGTCAATCCTTAAATTTCCCAAATATATTATCATTAAAGATAGTATTCCCGTTGGAGTGATTTCTTTAGAAAATAAAGGAAATGGACATTATTATCTTGGTTGCTTATGTATTATTCCAACGTATCAGGGAAGAGGTATAGGCACACAAGCATTCCAATATATGCTGTCGATTTGTTCCGACTGGAAACAAATTACATTGGTAACACCTTCGGACAAGGAGCAGAATATAAAATTCTATACTGAAAAATGCGGATTCAACATTGGTGGCAAAGAGATGGACGGAAATGTAGAGGTTACTAATTTTATTATGGAACGATAAATTCAATTTGTCAGTTAGTTGCTTGATTTGCAAGAAAGGTTGAGAAATGTATAGATACCCACTGAATATTGAAAAAGGGTAATGGGAGCATTTCCCGAAAAGGGTATAACAGGAATACGGAATATTTGAATGATTTCCTCAATGCCATTATTTCAGACAGCATCAGAGAAGGAATAACGGATATTTTCGGGAAAGGTGCAGAGCTTGATGACAGTAAGGCCGTACAGAATGCACGAAAGGCAAAGGAGCTTTTAGACAGCCTCGCAGAATACAAGCCGCTTGCAAAAGTTGAGGAACTGGAGGAATGTAACTATAACATGATTGATAATGTCCTGAACAATTAAAAGCCGAAGAAAGAACAGGAGCGCAAGTCAGGCAGAATTTCCATAAAGGAAAAGCTGGCAGAGAAAAAAGCGGTCATTGAACAGATGGGCAGGGTTGAAAAGGAAGTTCCAGAAAAAGGAACAGAGAAAAAATCAGAGAGGGAGATATAAGCATATGGATAAGTTTACAGTGGAAGAAATCAATTTAATGTGAGTGTTTGAGAGACAGGACAGAACCGGTATGATTGACGATATAAAGAACGTGATCCCACACATACAGGACAGTGAAATGGTGGAACTTTCAAAACAGGTTTGGGAGAAATTGGAAGCCATGAGCAATGAAGAATTTGAAGAGGTCGCACTGGAAGCGACGGAGTGATTAACGCAAAACTTTTATAGCATTATTCAAGATAACGTGCTATAATTCTTTTTAGTCAGATTAGAGCATATGGGGATAGTCTGCAGTTGTCCTTTCTGGAAACAGAAAGGAGGTCGGTATGAACACACTTGAGATACTTACGCTGCTGTTAGTTCTTTTTGCAGCTTTGACATACATCGACAATAAACATAACCGCAAGTAACGGAAAAGCTATCCCATACTGCCAATAGGGGATAGCTTGTAATCCGTTAGTTTTTATAACATTTTACACGTTTCCGATTGTGCAACCGTCGGACGCACCAATATCCTTCGGTTTCTAACCTGATTATAAACCAACACTGCGTATTTTGCAAGAGGTTTAGGAGAATAGGGGTGTTTCGGCACTCCTATTTTTTTGCAGATTTTGACATTATCTTATACGAAAACAGTCTTGTATGCAAGAACTTTTTCCTGATTATATAAAAAGGAAAGGGTGGAATTTCGCAGTCGTTCGGCATTGTGGGCAATATGTATAAATCTGCAAATGTAATTCTGGAGGAATTTACAAAGGAATACATTGTTGAAAAGAGATTATTCCCTTACATTCCGTTCTATATTGCAAGATATGAAAAGGACATTGCATCCGAAAACAGTATAGAGGATGCGGTAAAGGACTTGGAGTATTTCAGAAACGAAATGCTGCATCCAGAATATGCCGTGTATAACTGAAAATTATATGCAATGTTTGGGGAGAAGGATTAATGGCAGCAGGATGATATAATCTGCATAGCCCGATTCTGGTGTGGAACAGGCTATGTGGCCTGCAGGGAATGTTAGTTAATTATTAGAGTGAAATTTAAAAGAGAACACATGTTATGGGATTCTGGGAGGTGTGGGTGGTCGAGCATATGTCAAAACAACAGAAAAATTAGTAGAGGAGGGAGGCAAGGCACAATGGCAGGGCAGGAAGTAGTATTTGGTTATTTTCATGGATATGAGGCGGAACAGTTTACGTTTTACTGGATTCCGAAACTATTATTTACAGATGAATATTTTCGTAGATTATCCAGTGATGCAAAGGTTCTGTATGGGCTAATGCTTGACCGGATGGGGCTGTCTGTGAAGAACCATTGGATTGACGAGCAGGAACGGGTATATTTTGCTGAATGGATTGCTTAAGAAGAATCCAGCGACAGATAAAGAAGAGAATCAGCTTGCATGGGTGCGCATATGAATGGATTGTTGGCAATGGCGGAGGAAATTGTGCTGCAAGAAGTTGTTTGCAATACAGGTAATACAGTGACTTAATTTAATTGGCCGTTGACCGTAGCTATATCTTACGGTAAAATATAGGTGAGAAAAGTTGGTAGTATAAGAATAGAGTATAATTATGCAGAACTTTGGCATATACTATAAGTGAAAAATATTTTTAGAGGAGGTGCATTTATGGCTACATCAAGTATCTTTGCAAAAGTAAGGATTGATGACCCAAAGAAAGCGGCGGCTTTCATTGATGCTCTTGAAGCATCTGAGAATAAGCCGAAAAGAAAGCCGTCAGTGCCAGTTAAGCCGCCGGTGACGGATATAAATGAGATTAAAAAATTTATGACAAAGAGGTTTCCCAAATAATGAACGAATATAAAGTATTCAATATTTTGGATATGGCAGAGGCAATCGGAGAGACAAATTTAAAAGAACTTCTCTCCGATTTTTGCTGTCCGAAGAATGAAGAGATACAGCATTTTGTGAGAGACAATGCATATGAGTTTGCCAGGAAAAAGTTGTCAGTCACTTATTTAGTAGTAAATGAAGATAATTACATAGCTGCGATTTTTACATTGGCACATAAAGCAGTGGAGATAGGAAATGCAAGCCTGTCTAATTCAAAACGTAAAAAGATAAGTAGATATGCCGTCCTTGATTCTGAATCAGGCAGTTATATGGTGTCTGCTTTTTTAATTGCTCAGTTTGGAAAAAATTATGCTTTGTCTGCCGAAAAAAGATTAAGCGGAAATGAGTTAATGGACTTGGCATTTGAGGTGTTGGAGAGAGTACAGCATGAAATTGGCGGTGGCGTTGTTTTTCTGGAGTGTGAGGACAAGCCTAAGCTATTAGATTTCTACCAGAATGAAAAAAATGGATTTGTACCATTTGATGAAAGATATTCTGTATCAGATAGTACGAAATATATTCAGCTTTTCAATTTTTTTTAATATGAGGTATGAAATGTGGCCGGAAACATCTTAAAAATAAGAGAGAGGTTTCCGACTGTTTGAGACCGTTTCAAGTTTTGTGTAAACTCAAAAAACCGATATAAGATTTGTGAATAGTTGCAAATGGGCAGAGCCGA
>JAIDHZ010000187.1 GCA_029052995.1 Lachnospiraceae bacterium
ACATATTCCGTCACCATCCGCTTTGCATCCACGGTCTGAAGGATTCTTCCCTCCGTGTCATAAATTGTCTCCGAAAGAACCTCTCCTTCTTTGTTGGTGGTCCTTACCGGACGTCCTGCCGCATCATACAGGGTTGTAACGCTTCCCCCGTTTACCTTATCCGTCTGCGTAACCATATGGGTGCTGATATTATATGAAGTCCCTGCAAGCGGGATGTCCTTTCCCGGTGCCGAAGGCGCACGCATGCCTTCCTCCGTCACACGGTTTAAGGCATCATACCTGCTGTAAAATACCCGGCCCGTAACGTCCTTTGTTTCCGTCAGGTTGCCGTTGCCGTCATAAGTATATGTGGTCATATGCCCTGCCGGATCCGTCGCCGTCTTTACATTGCCGTAAATGTCATAGGTATAGGAGGTTTTCGAAACCTTACCGTCCCTGCCTCCCAAAGTCTCGGAGAGCACCCTGCCTGCCGCATCATACTTATATGTAACCGACGGCTCCGTGTCGCTTACTATGGTCTGCACCCTCCAGCTCTTGTCATAGCTGCAGGTCGTCCGGTTTCCCGCCGTGTCAACGGCATAATTAAGCTTCCCGTTCGGGTAATAATTATACTCTGCCGAAAGGCTTTCCGGCTCCCCTTCCTTCGGGTCCACGTTTACAAGGGTTTCCTTTGTCACGTTCCCTGCCTTGTCATACGCATAGCGGGTATCGCAAAGCAGCTTCCCGTTTTTGTCCTTCTCTGTCTCCCTTGTCTTGTTCCCCACCGCATCATAGGTGTTTTCAATGACGGTTCCGCTTTCCGCATCCGTCACCTTCTTTAACAGGCCCTCCTTCGTGTAGGCATAGTCTGTCGTGGAAGACACGGTTTCCCCGTCCTCTGATGTATAGACCGTCTCCTTTACCATCTGGTAATTGCCGTCATAGGCATATACGGTCATGGCGCCTCCCGGGTCAGTGCGGCTTGTCACATTTCCGGCACAGTCATACTCGTAGGCGGTAATGCCGCCCTCGGTGTCAATCGTATAATCCACCCTGCCTAAGTCATCATAAAAGGTCTGGGTCTTATATACCTGTTCCCCGTCCTTTACGGTAACGCCTGTCTGCAGGCCTGTTTTGCTGTAGGTATATTCCGTGACGTTATTATTTTTATCCGTCACACTTACAAGGTCTCCCCTGTCGTTATAACCATACTTTACTGTTTTCCCATGATGAACATGTTGCCTTTTTTGTTTGTGTAAATGGTCTCTTTCGCCACTATATTTTGGTGGGTGGTGAAAATGAAACATTTTCAGGTAGGAAAGTCATTGATATTGATAAAATTCAAAGTTTATATACTCCAACCACATATGGTTCACTTCCAATAATCTATCCCAACATTATATTTTCTTCCAACACTTCCTTCCATATTATAACCATATGATAAAAAGCCATCTTCATCCAAAAATATACTCCTTCATTATAGAAATCTGTTAAAGTTTTCTAAAATGGATTAATGTTAGCATGCATTAGTGTTGTTTCTTCGGGATAGATATAAACTATACATTTTTTGCCTTTTTCCTTAACATAAGCATAATAAAAATGCATATAATCAGCTAAAAAAGGAATGACTATTTCATACACGAAGCTATTCCTAAAGATATTTTCATATTTTTCAATAATCTCATCAACTGTCATCAAGCGAAATCCAATTAAAAATTCAAAAAATCTCTGTTCTTTTATTTCCGAGTCAGTTCCATTATATACACTATAAATGTTTTCAAATAAGCCGTGCAAAAAAATAAAATTCTATATCCATTTCTTTAAATAATTAAGATTAACACAATCTAAGCTTTTAAAATATCCTTTCCTTAGATTATCACCTTTTCCAAAAAGGAATTAATATTACACATATATGTCTCGTACATTTTAATATTCTTCATCGAATATATGACACGTAAACTACTAATAATCAATATCATCAAAAATTACAGGTATTATCTGCTTAAATTCATTCAAAATCATACATGCAATCTCTTTCATCTGTGGGTGTGCCTTATTTGCAGTTCTAAGTATAAAAAAATGTCTCCATTCACGCAAATTCATAGTTACAACAATTTCCGTTTTTAAACTATTTGGCAAAACACTCCTCGCTTCTTGTGCGCTACAACCCAACTGAATCATGTTATTATATATTTCTTCTGCATATCTCATTGATTTTTCCCAAAGCTTATATTCCTTGCTGTCATCATTCCAAAATAATGGTTTTATAACTGTAAGTTCATTTCCAAACTTATCTTTGCTATAATTGCAATACCTTGTACTTTCTTGACTATAACTTGCTATACGATGTCTAACTATCTCATGTGTAACACCCCTGTCACAAATGATTTTAACTGTAATTTTTTCATGTTCAATTACAGATTCATGTCCGCTTTTTATTATATTAGTAATAAAGTTTTTTGCTGATTCTTCTGTAATTTTGTCTTCACTTTTATAACATACCCTTCCTATCCGTTCAATTTTTTTTAAAATTTCTTCGCCATTAACTTCATCTAAAATTTGAATACTTGGATTAACTATTTTCATATTATTACCCATTCCTTCCTAAAACCAAAACCATCAAATAACTATTTTCGCCATTTCACTCTTATTCAAATGTTGCCTTTTACTATATTTTCTTAATTAAAAGGTATCATTTAATAAATACACTTGGTTTATTCTCAAATCAGAATAAATTTTTGAGAATGTTTTATTATCCCATTTTTTCTCAAATAAAACTACTAACTCTATTGTATTTTTATTTGTTAAGATTTCTTTATCATATAACCTATCTAATAAATTACAGATTGTTTTTCCTGACTCCACAACATCTGTTATTAGTACAATTTCACTTGTACCCAATTTTTGGATATCTTTTTCTATTTCATCCACTATCTTTTCATCATCAAAGCAATATGTAAATGGCATTGCATATTTATAACCAATAATTGAAGCTATAATAGAACCATAATAATTTAGTCCTACCAATGTTTTTTGCTTAGAAAAAACTGTTTCTTTAATCGCTGTCGACACTGGCTCTATAAAAGCATTTTCACTCAAAGAAAATAATTTTTCTAAATCAATTTTGTTTACACCATTATCTGATGTAACACACTTACGATCATTAACAATATTTTCTATATAATTTTGTATTTCCACATCTGTTGCTTTTTCAATATATTTTATTTGTTGTCTTTTACTTTTAATAATCTCCCTAATTCTATTCTCATTTTGCAACTCTATTTCTTTAATGTCCCATATTTCTGTTGATGAGTATTGGATTTTTGATAAAACCATTCTATTTAGCTCTTCAAATTCTTTTTTGATTTTCTCCACTCTGTCAATAATCTGTGCTGCTATAGAAGCAGCCTTCCCATATTGAGCAGAAGAAACATTTACATTGTTCTTTTCGCTATCTGATTGCAACCTGTTAAACTTATCATCATAAATATTAATTTTTAACACATTGGGTCGTTCATTTGAACGCTGTATTTTTTTAAAATACTCACATAACATAAAATGTATTTTTGAAGATTCAATATTGTCTTTTTTTTGATAACCCGTATTCTCTATTCTCTCATAACTTATATCTAACTCGTCTGTCAACCGAAGTACCGCTGCAATAAATGGAATATTTATTTCCTCATTTTGTACTGTTATTTTCCAATTATCACCAAGTTTTTTCAAAAGCTCATCAAAAGTATGCCGTTCCACCTCCCCACTTTCACTCTTAATATCACTATGTGCCATAATTATATTACCAAGAGGTTCTATCATTTCATGCACAATATTACTTTTTAATACCGTGTCACGTTTTGAATTTATTTCCCTTAAAATATACTCTTTCCCTAATTCAGAATGTCTTCTACGCACTTCATCATCCATTTTTTCTATCATCCCAATATCATGAAATAACACTGCCACCAACAAAAGAAATAAGCTTTGACCACATCTATATTTTTTGTAAAAACCATCTGGCAAAATTATTCCTAATATTTCATACATATCCCTACAATGATGGGAAAAATCATGCGGAGTAAAACCTATTTCTCGTAATTCCGCACCACTATCAAGAATCTCAGCATACGTATTAACCAACGCTTCAAATTTGCTATAAAATTCTTTTCCATTTTCACTTTTCTTCAACTTTTTAATTATTTTTAGGTTCTTTATCTTATCAATGTACATTTTCATCCTCCTTATCAATAAATATTTTATAATTTATCTTCTTATCTGCGATTTGATAAGAATTGATATCAACTAAAATAGAATATACCTTCCTTATTTTGTCTATATCGTCATTTTCATAACCATCATTACGATATACATTTCGTAATTTAACAACACTTACTGCACCTATCATTTCTGCATTAAGCATATGAACAATCCCCCTTGCAATTCGATACTCACCTCCCAGACATATCACATCACTTATTAAGATAAAATTTTTCTCATTCATCTCCTTATAGTAATTTTCCTTATATTCAATAAAATATCTAGGACCAATATGGTTAATGCACCTTACATTTAAATTCATTTCATAAGCTAACAATCTTGCTAATATATTTCCATTATTACTCACCCCCAGCAAACAAGTATCACTGGTTATTTTAAAATTAGCCTTTATACAATGTTTCAACTCATCTATTACTAGATATAAAT
>JAIDHZ010000188.1 GCA_029052995.1 Lachnospiraceae bacterium
TGCCTTATAACTTATATGGGCAAATCTGCATTGCATATTCCACAATATGGCTGGTCTTATCTTTAGTCTGCATTTGGGTGGATGATTTGATTCGATGGAAAATATTTGACGAAGAAAAACCAGTATATCGCTGGTGGTAGCAATATAATTATACTGCTTTACAATTCCGCAGAAATAAAAAGAACGCTCCGCTGTAAGCAAGCTTACGCAGAACGTTCTTTTTATTGTGTACGCACTGTAGAATCGAAAATCACATCATTCCCATGCCGCCACCCTGCATTGGAGGCATAGCCGGTGTATCTTCCTTAATATCTGCCACAACAGACTCTGTTGTCAGTAATGTGGATGCTACAGAAGTTGCATTCTGTAACGCAGAACGTGTCACCTTCACCGGATCAATGATACCTGCATCAATCATATTCACATAGTTTTCAGCTAACGCATCAAATCCAATACCTGTTTCAGACTCTCTTACTTTATTAATAATAACTGCACCTTCTAATCCTGCATTTCCGGCAATATGGAACAAAGGAGCCTCTAAAGCCTTTAATACAATCTCAGCACCGGTCTTTTCATCACCTGATAATGTTTCTGCAAGCTTTGCTACTTCCTTGCTTGCATGGATATATGCAGATCCACCACCTGCAATGATACCCTCTTCTACTGCAGCTCTTGTTGCAGCAAGTGCATCTTCCATACGAAGCTTAGCTTCCTTCATCTCTGTCTCTGTTGCTGCACCAACACGTACAACTGCAACACCGCCAGCCAGTTTAGCAAGTCTCTCCTGAAGTTTTTCTTTATCAAATTCAGAAGTAGTTTCCTCAATCTGAGTTCTAATTAAGTTAACTCTGCCCTCAATAGCATCAGAGTCTCCGTCACCGTCAACAATAATTGTATTTTCCTTCTCAACTCTTACGCTCTTTGCACGGCCAAGGTCATCTATTGTTGTTTCTTTTAAATCTAATCCTAATTCATCAGTAATCACCTTACCACCTGTCAAAATAGCGATGTCCTCAAGCATTGCCTTTCTTCTGTCACCATAGCCCGGAGCTTTAACACCAACAACCTGGAAAGTTCCGCGGAGCTTATTGAGAATTAAAGTTGTAAGTGCCTCACCCTCTATATCCTCAGCAATAATTAATAATGGCTTTCCACCCTGTATAATCTGCTCTAAAAGTGGCAGAATATCCTGAATATTAGAAATCTTCTTATCTGTAATCAAAATATATGGATTGTCAAGCTCTGCCACCATCTTTTCCATATCAGTTGACATATACGCAGAAACGTAACCACGGTCGAACTGCATACCTTCTACTAAATCAAGTTCTGTCTTCATGGTCTTAGATTCTTCAATTGTAATCACACCATTATTAGAAACCTTTTCCATTGCATCTGATACCATTTCACCAACCATCTCATCACCGGCAGAAATAGATGCTACTCTTGCAATCTGCTCCTTACCATTAATAGTCTGGCTCATATCGCTAATGGCATCTACTGCAGTATCACATGCCTTTTTCATGCCCTTTCTCAAAATAATAGGATTTGCACCTGCTGCTAAGTTCTTCATACCTGCATTGATCATCGCCTGTGCCAAAACAGTTGCTGTTGTGGTTCCGTCACCAGCTACATCGTTGGTCTTAGTAGCAACTTCCTTTACAATCTGTGCACCCATATTTTCAAATGCATCCTCAAGCTCAATATCCTTTGCAATTGTTACACCGTCATTTGTAATCAATGGTGTACCATAAGATTTAGAAAGAACTACATTTCTACCTTTTGGTCCAAGTGTTACACTTACAGTATCTGCTAACTGGTTTACACCAGATTCTAATGCCTTACGGGCATCTACACCATATTTAATCTCTTTTGCCATGTTCTTATACCTCCATATACTCTAAATTAAATCCTATGCTTCTACAACTGCATGAATATCATTCTGTTTTACAATAATAAACTTATCTTTGTCAATCTCCACATCATTACCGGCATATCTGGAGTAAATTACCTTGTCTCCAACCTTAACCTGCATTTCAATCTTCTCACCATCAACAACGGTTCCGGGTCCAACTGCAACAACCTCTGCATACTGTGGTTTCTCCTGAGAAGATGTTGGTAAAATGATACCTGACTTTGTCGTCTCTTCTGCCACACATTCTTTTAAAACAACTCTGTCACCTAATGGTACTAACTTCATATTTGTTTTCCTCCTTTTATTCAGTCCAATTCGACTGTTGTTCTCTTCTTACCGTTAGCACTCGCTTTATTCGAGTGCTAACATGTTTCTTATTGTACCGTATTTTTCCAAAAAATCAACCCCTATTTTTAAAAAAATTGTGTTAATTTTATGAACTTAAAAAAACTGCTGTTTTTTATTAAAATAAAATTTTCTTGATTGCCGACTTTTTTAACTTGCTGTATAATAAAGATATAAGCACGAACACACATTTCACATAGAATAACATTCCCCTGCTGCTAAACAAATAATACAACTACATAATATTAAGAAACATTTAAATTTATACCAATAAAAGGAGCATACCCATGAAAGAACAACTTTATACCATTCCTGTTACAGATGCATTTCAGGCAGATTGTGAATGTCCATTATGCAAAATGAAAGAAGAATTGGAAAAAAATGCAATTGA
This sequence comes from Lachnospiraceae bacterium, assembly GCA_029052995.1. Classification (GTDB taxonomy): domain Bacteria; phylum Bacillota; class Clostridia; order Lachnospirales; family Lachnospiraceae; genus CAG-590. Next base: position 2,649 of record JAIDHZ010000188.1, read on the forward strand.
ATATACTTTAGGACCAAGTTACATGGAAGATGACAATCGCGCCATGACTGACGAGAGCGGCTTTTGCGAAAAACACATTCAGGCACTTTACAGCCAGAAAAACCGGCTTGGTCTTGCACTGATTTTAAGTACACATCTCGCTAAGACAAGAAAGGATTTAAAAAACCTGTCAACTCAGGCTCCATCTTCCGGCAAGGCATTATTTGGCAAAAAAAATGAACACACATCACTTGGTGAATATGTAGACAAATTAAACCATAATTGCTTTATCTGTAACCGTGTAAACCAGACTTTTGAACGTTATATCAATACGATTTTTCAAATGTATAAAAAAGATGCTGATTTTCCCAATAAAATCAAGAATGCTAAAGGTTTTTGCACCTATCACTATGGCGCTTTGTTTGATCAGGCATCTAAATACCTTTCAAAAGAACAATTGCAGAATTTTATTCAGGATATTAATAATGTATATTTTTCAAATATGGAACGTATGCAGGAAGACATCGACTGGTTTATTAACAAGTTTGACTATAGATATCAGAATGAACCATGGAAAAATTCAAAAGATGCACTGCCCCGCGCCATATTAAAAACCCACAGCAGTGTGACACCTGACACGGAATTATAGTTTTTAATAATACGCATAAAAGCTGCAGCAATCTTCGTGGCAGCCGCCAATTGGACATTAAAGCATGTCCAATTGGCACATTACTTTTGGAAATAAATTATAATAAAATCATTTATATAGCCTCTGCATAATTTTCTAAATTATTCATATCATTTTGCTGCAGATATTTACGGTACTCTGAAAGACTCCCCTTATAAATCTGATATTCCTTTAAACGAATATGAAAATCAAAAGGACGAATCAGTCCCGTCTTTTTTCTAAATAACTTAATACCACTTTCATTTAATACATATGAGACAAACTGGGAACAAAAATAGTTGCGTTCACTATCCACATTTCGTCCTACAAAAGCGCCGAGCAACCCGAGATAATTGTAACTGTATATTTCACGGTTTTGAATGAAATTTTGTAATTCTTTCTTTACACGCCTATATTGTTCCTCCGTTACGGGAATAGCATATACACTGCACTGTACATTTTTATCCCGTCCAAAAATACCTGTTTCAATATTTTCATCCACAAATCCACTGTTAAACGGATTATAAATATGTTTTCTGGCAAAGCTGTACATTTCCCTTAATTCCACATCCAATGCCAGTGAAGTATGGGAGTATGGTTCTCTCGTCAATAAACGTATCAACCTTGCAGGCACAGTATGGGTACTGCTTAACAATATATAAATATACCTCTGACCCTCTTGTATTTTTGTAAACATACCTTAACACCCCTAATCGTTATTTTCCTGTTTTTCTTCATCATTTTTTAATCTAATCTGGTCTTTTAAAACTAATGCCTTATCCTTTATTCTCTGCGGAACATGATTATTTGCAATGATATTGGAAAGAAGACGTAATGATTCACTATACTTTCCAAGCCTGTAGGCAAGTTCTGCACAAAGATATGACAAGGTTATCTCATCCATTCCGCTAATCGGAAAAGTCTCTGATGAAAATGCCATGCAATAACCCTCATAAGCATTTTGGATGCATTCCAATTCATCTTTTTCCAATTCTCTGCGCTCCTCCGGATTTAAGTTTTCACCTTCATTCATCATTTTACTGCGGATGAGCCATGCCATTTTCAGGCATGTATATGCCTTTCTTCCGCTTTGGACACCCCCCACCACATCACATAATAATACCATTTTATAGCGAAGCAGTGCCTCTTCATAGCTGTATTTATTCTCACTAATCTCAATTCCCTGAAATTGGGGGATAACCTTTTCACGTATTCTTTTAGACTGCACCGTCAACATAACCGGAAAATATTTTGCTAATGCTGCGTAGCCACAATGAGGGCATATTACTGCATCATATTTTAAAGGCTCCATTTCTCTGTAAACAGGCCGCAAATCATCATCCTGTGACACACTTCTAATTTTCCCTGTCTTTACAGTTAAACATTTAAACTTCTCATCACATATCGGACAAGTATAACTTTTGGGAAAAAGACAATCCTCCTCTTTCAGCGGTTCCATCACCTGTTTCTTTTTTTCTTCAACACGAACCTTTTTGTTCTCCTCTTTATTAAAGACCTCCATTTCCGTATTTTTAAATCCTAATTTTTCCAATCCTGAAAATAAACCCATTATTTTTCCTCGCTATCCATATTTTTAAGTAAACGCAAATTTGAATTTCACATTAATCCGTCCTGCTGCCATTATTATACTTTGTTAGGTTTGTACGAACTCTTCAATGACACAATCCTATTATATACCTGATGCTCCTTTGTAAAATCTTTACTGTCTGCACAGAAAAATCCGTTTCTTAAAAACTGAAAGCGCTCTCCCGGCTTAGTATCCGTAAATGCTGCCTCTAATTTACAATTCTTAAGCTCTGTCAGAGAATTGGGATTTAAATTGGAGTAATCATCTTTCAGTACCTCATCCCCATCCATAATCAAATTTTCATAAAGGCGTACCGTTGCATTAATGGCTGTCTTCGCATCAACCCAATGAATAGTTCCTTTTACTTTACGTCCCTCAAATCCTGAACCTGACTTCGTGGCAGGGTCATATGTACAATGTACCTCTACAACTCTACCCTCATCATCCTTTACAAAATCAGTACATGTCACAAAATATGCATTTTTCAGACGCACTTCATTACCCGGAAACAATCTGAAATATTTCTTTGGCGGCTCCTCCATAAAATCTTCCCGTTCAATATATAATTCCTTACTAAATGAAACCATTCTGGTTCCAAGTTTTTCATTTTCCTGATTATTCTCAATTTCAATAAGCTCAGATTCCTCATCCGGATAATTGTCGATGACAAGCTTTATTGGATCAAGCACTGCCATCATACGCTTTGCTTTCATCTTCAGGTCTTCACGAATGCAGTACTCCAACATTGCCATATCTGATACAGAATTAGCCTTGGAAACACCGGAGAGATCCATAAACATGCGGATTGCTTCAGGTGTAACCCCTTTTCTACGAAGCGCACTAATCGAAACAAGCCTTGGATCATCCCAGCCGTCGACAACACCATCTTCAACTAACTTTTTAATATAACGCTTCCCCGTAATTACGTTCTGTAAATAAAGCTTTGCAAACTCAATCTGCTTGGGAGGGTGTTCAAACTCCAATTCCTGAACCACCCAGTCATAAAGTGGTCTGTGATCCTCAAACTCCAACGTACAAATTGAATGCGTTACCCCCTCTACAGCATCTTCAATAGGGTGGGCAAAATCATACATTGGATAGATGCACCATTTGTCCAATGTATTGTGATGCGTCATTCTTGCAATTCTGTAAATGACAGGGTCACGCATATTTATATTAGGAGATGCCATATCAATCTTGGCACGTAAAACCTTTGACCCATCTGGAAATTCTCCATTTTTCATTCGTTCAAATAAATTCAGATTTTCCTCTATACTGCGGTCTCTATATGGACTTTCTTTTCCGGGTTCTTTTAAAGTACCCCGGTATTCACGAATCTCTTCGGGAGAAAGATCACATACAAAAGCTTTTCCCTTCTTGATTAATTTGACTGCACCTTCATACATTGCATCAAAATAATCGGAGGCATAAAAAAACTCATCTCCGAAATCTGCACCCAGCCACTTTACATCCTCCAAGATAGACTCTACATATTCTGACTTTTCTTTCATTGGATTAGTATCATCAAATCTTAAATTAAATTTCCCGCTGTACTGCTTCGCCAGACCGGAATTCAGGATAATGGATTTGGCATGGCCAATATGTAAGTATCCGTTCGGTTCCGGTGGAAAACGGGTAACTATCTTATCATATTTTCCCTCTTCTAAATCCTTATCAATAATCTGCTCTATAAAATTTCTTGAAACCGCTTCACTTTCCATTAGTTCTCACCTTGTTTCCTAAGACTTATAATAGAATATACTTTACCATAATTAAATGCATACGTCAATTTAACGCTCATTTTTGTTTATTTGTACCATTTCTTGATTTGATTATTCTGCTGTTTTGTTGTATTATTATAAAAATGAAAATATTATTAGGAGGAATTAGCTATAACACATAGCTACAACACTATTATGAGCGGTTTAAACGATAAGAACAATGATAATTTTGATATTGTAGACTTTGACTTAAATGAGTATGATGAAGAATTTGAACAGGAAGAAAAAAGACTTCAATTAAAAGAAGAAAAAAAGGCTGAACGCAAAAAATCAAGAACTGAACCGAAAAGAGGGCAGAGAGCACCACAGGATGATAAGCATCTCAAAAACGAACCAAACAGGGATATGTTAAAAACAATTCTCCTGATATTAATTGTAATTGTAATCGCATGTATTTTCCTGGGATTTATTACCTTTATTGTTAATAGTGCCGGAAGCAGCGGCAAAGACAGAAAAAAAAGTACGCGAACTGAATCTACATCTGAAATGCGGGATTCCATTAATAATCAGTACAACAAATCAGATAAATACAATGATCAAAAGAAAAATCTGGAAGACAATATTGATACAATTACCGATAAAGTAAAAGAGGATACTCAAAAGACACAGTCCACAACGGAATCCAAACGGACAACAGAGTCCACCACCACTGCAACTACCGAAACGACTACAGAGGCTGCCACAGAGGCTACAGAAACACCAACGGAGACACCATCAGAACCGGTTATTGCAGAGCCCGAAGCAGGTATACAAGACATTCCCAATGAATAAAGAGGTATTTATGGATTTTTCAATATATACAGATGAAGAAGTAATCACTTTACTGCGTAATGGCAATACAGATGCAACTGAATATCTACTTAAAAAATATGCACCCTTAGTCAAAAAATCTATCCGGACCTTATATCTGATTGGAGCAGATACCGAAGATTTATTACAGGAGGGCATGATAGGATTATTTAAAGCAATCCAAAATTACCACGGGGACAACACTGCTTCCTTTTATACCTTTGCCAAGATCTGCATTGACAGACAGATTTACAGTGCAATCAAGGCATCTAACCGCAAAAAACACTCTCCTCTCAACTCCTACATTTCCTTTTACAGTCATGTAGGAGAAGATGAGGCAAAATTAATTGATAATTTAGAGGCTGGAACAAATTCCAATCCTGAACATGTAATATTAGACAAGGAGACAACCTCTGACCTGGAAAAACTGTTGATGGAACAGTTAAGCGATTTTGAAAAAGAGGTTTTACATCTTTATTTAGAAGGTAAATCTTATGCTTATATTGCCAGTTCCCTTGGCAAATCAGCGAAATCCATTGATAATGCGGTTCAACGTATAAGGGAAAAAGTTAAAAAAAGCGTGTAATTCCTTTTTAGGAAATACACGCTAATTCTAAATTAAAAAAGCTGTTGACGGGAATCGAACCCGTGACCTCCTCACTACCAATGAGGTGCGCTACCGACTGTGCCACAACAGCTTGTCTTAACGACTTGTTTATAATACCAAAAAACTGATTTGTTGTAAAGTATTTTTTATATTTTTTGTTCTTTTCCTTGGAAAACTTTACTAACTCTATAATTCACATGTATTTGGTTCGTATATTCTTCCTTTATCCGTCCTATAATCTCTGTCTGACAATCTCATAGGCAAGCACTCCTGCTGCCACAGACGCATTTAAGGAATCAATATCCCCTTTCATGGGTATGGATGCAATATAATCACATTTCTGCTTTACCAGACGGCTTACACCGCTCCCCTCATTACCAATCACCAGGCCGATGGGACCGGTTAAATTATGACTGTACATTATCTCCCCCTCCATATCCGCACAGACAAACCAGATTCCTTCCTGTTTCAACTCTTCAATTGTTTTGGCTATATTGGTAACCTTCGCCACAGGCGTATAGTTAATGGCGCCCGCTGATGCCTTCACCACAGCCGCAGTAAGTCCCGCTGCCCGGCGTTTGGGAATAATGACACCGTGCGCCCCGCAAAGATTGGCTGTCCGTATTATTGCACCGAGATTGTGGGGATCTTCAATCTCATCTAATAAAAATATAAATGGTGCCTCTTCCTTATCCTTTGCTGCCTGCAGGATATCCTCCACTTGGGCATATTCATAAGCCGCCGCCTGGGCAATTACTCCCTGATGCTTACCGGTGGAAGACATCTGGTCAAGCCGCTCTTTGGTTACATAATTTATAATGGCATCCTGTTTTCTTGCCAAAGTCTTAATGGTATTAACCGCACCATCGTGGCATCCGTCTAACACATACAGCTTATCTATAGTCTTTCCGGAGCGAAATGCCTCCGTCACTGCATTTCTTCCCTCAATTGTATATTCCTCATAACGCATAATGTTCTCCTTATTAAATCATTTCATCATATATTCCCGGACTTCAATCACACAATTCTATATAAAGTGCAAACGACTCCTGATTATTTGTGTTCCATAAAACAGTCAACACCCCCGCTACAAGCAACGGGGTATGTGACCCTCGCAGCAGTCGCCAAATGTGCATGCACAATTGGCTCGTTGCTCGCGGGAATCATGGCATTTTAATTTACATTGTCATTTTCCAATACGTCCAGCGCCATTTTCACCAAATCTGCAAGCCTTGTAAAATCCTCCTTCAAATACAGATAGCCAAGTACCGCCTCAAAGCCGGTGGCATTACGGTAATCCTTCCGCGAAGCATTCTTTGCCTTAGTATAGGAATTGGCATTACGCCCTCTTTTGTAAACGGCATGCTCCTCCTCGGTCAGCTTCTCCTCTATGGCAAGAATCATTCTCGCCTGGGCAGGGGCACACACAATCTTACTCACATCTTTATGGTATTTATTTACCTGCTTGTTTACCCTGCTTACCTCTATCGTGCGCACCATCACATCAAAAATTCCGTCTCCGATATAGGCGAGCGCCAAAGGTGAATAGGTTTCAGGCTCCTTGTGCTTTATATCAAATTTTTCCTTAAAATACTTATATTGTTCCATTTTACAATGTTCTTTCCATCTTCATATTTACTGCATAGCATGTGTTATCCCACATAGCGTTTTTAATAATAAATTCTTATGCCCGTTTCCATTTCACACCCTCGCGGGTATCCTCTAAAATAATGCCCTGAGCTGCCAGCGTATCCCGGATTTCATCAGCCCTTGCAAAATTTTTTGCCTTCCTTGCTGCCTGGCGTTCCTCAATCAACGCCTCTATATCACTATCCAAAATCTCTTTTTCCACTTTAGTAATGATGCCTAAAATGTCACAAAACTTACCAATAGTGTTATATACCTCTAAAACCACAGCCTTCGCATTTTCAGATGAAATATTGGCATTCGCCTGCTTTACCATCTCAAAGATCACGGAAATAGCATCTGCCGTATTTAAATCATCCTCCATGGCATTCTCATACCTTGTTACATAATCCTTAAACTTCGACAAAAATCCCTTCTCTTCCTCTGTCAATTCCTTATCCTCGGCAGAATTTAACGCATCCTGCAATCTTCCCATTGCCGTTAAAATACGCTCCAGTGATGACTTCGCCGACTCTACCAGTGTATCCGAAAAATTAAGAGGACTCCTGTAATGAGCAGATAACATGAAAAACCTTATAACCTGTAACGGATATTTCTTACCAATATCCCGTATGGTAAAGAAGTTGCCGAGGGATTTGGACATTTTCTCTCCGTCAATCTTCAAAAATCCGTTGTGCATCCAGTATCTTGCAAACTCCGTCTCATTTGCCGCCTCACTCTGGGCAATCTCGTTTTCATGGTGGGGAAAAATCAAATCCTCACCACCGGCATGGATGTCGATAATGTCACCAATGTACTTTTTGGACATAACGGAGCATTCCAAATGCCAGCCGGGACGCCCTTCTCCCCATGGTGACTGCCAGGATGGTTCCCCTTCCTTCTTCGGCTTCCATAACACGAAATCCAAAAAATCTTCCTTTTCCTCCTCGCCTGAAACCTTCATCTGATGCTTTTCATCCCTGTGCCCTGATTCCAAATCATCGATATTTTTCTTTGATAATTTGCCGTAATCCTTAAAGCTTCTAGTGCGGAAATAAACGGTACCGTTTACCTCGTAGGCATGGCCTTTCTCAATCAGTGTCTCAATCATTGCAATCATATCGGGAATTTCTTCTGTTGCCTTCGGGTGAGTAGTCGCCTCCATTACATTCAAAGCTGCCATATCCTTTTTTACCTCTTCGATATAGCGTTCGGAAATCTCAGCAGATGCCACTCCCTCTTCTAATGCCCGCCTGATAATCTTGTCATCCACATCCGTAAAATTGGATACATAATTAACATCATAACCCTTGTAGAGCAGATAGCGTCTTAAGGTATCGAATACAATCATTGGTCTTGCATTTCCAATATGGATATAATCATATACGGTGGGGCCGCATACATAGATTCCCACCTTGTTTTCACGGATCGGAACAAACTCCTCTTTTTTTCTTGTCATGGTATTATAAATCTTCATGATATTCTATTCCTTTCTGTCACAGCCATTAGCAGACATTCTATATTATGCTTTTATTAACCGGAAATAATAGTTTTCAGTCAATATGAAAATTTTCTTCTACAAATACAAATTAGCACATCTGCATATTATCACTTAGTATACCTTATCAAAATAAAAGATACAAGTAAAAATCCGAACTAGTTATAATATACCCACAAATTCCTTATCTGACTTCTCAAGGTTTCAAATCTCCACACTTCATTGCTCCTCTTTTTGCTGTTCGGGTCATTGACAAAAAATCCTTCATCATTGTAGCCATAAATGACAATGAAATGTCCGCTGCTAGTAAAATCACCCGGTCCCATGGAAGCAATTAAAAGCTGTCCGCAGTCTAAACTGTCCTTCATTATCTGCTCGTCCAATCCCAAAATGGATGCATTTATGCCATAAGCACCAGCCGAAGCCGTCATCAATTCCCATGATGTTCCTGTACCGTAAACATAATATCCCTGCTCCATTGCAAACCGGCCAATAACATCAGGTGTTGCATTTTCATCCCTTGTCAGAGAATAAATTACCATGGAAAGGCAGGTCGGTCCACAGCCTGAAAAACCGATATTATCATCTCCATAAGCTGCATACCCCCATCGTTCATCCCATTGAGTAAACAACGGACATTTTTCTTCTCTCTCCGATTTACTGATTCCTCCCCTTGCCACAGGCTCGTATTCCAGATAATGCTCTACAAAATCCAAAAGCTCCGGATTTTTTTCCAGCTTTTCTGCCATACCTGCCGGGTACAATTCAGGATGCTCCAACACATATTTGTAAATATCCTTCTCCCGTACCGACTCCACTGAAAGCTCTGTGGTTTCATGGTAATAAGGTTCAGCAATCTCCCCCTCTCCCACAATCATTCCATTGATTCCTTTTACCAAAAATGAAAATACCACAATCAGTATTACCGTCATGATTCCCAAACAGATGCCTGCCCGTATCAGCCGTTTTATTCTTCTCCTTTTTCTCTGTTTTTGACGGAGCATCCTTTGCCTTTTCCTTCTTGCCAGTTCCCGTCTTCTGTTGTATTCATACTCCTCCCAGTTGATACTTTCTTTATACATTCCGGCATCTTCCCCCGTCGTATATTCCTGATTCCACTCTATAATATCCTCATTAATCCGGTAATAAGTATCCATATCCTTCTCCTTTATCTCTCCTGCTGCAAAAGATTACAACAATCTCTGCTGACGTAATTTTTATTTCTGCCTCTAAAATAATTTATGTCTCTATATAGTTAGACGTTTAAAAGCAGAAAGAGCATTCAAAAAATTCCTGACTTTGATATAAAGCACACAAATCCACCTTTATAGGTAAGTGATTTTATATACATTATATCAAAGCCAGGAATCTACTTTCTCTCCAACCTATGGACAATTACTGATATTTTTCTTCTGAATTTCTTACAATTTTATGACAACGGTTCTTAAATGCTTACTCATTTTTTCCTACAGGGTAATAACCAGCTTACATACTAAATCAGCTATTGTATCTATCTGACTTTTTGCTACGGCCCCACCGGAAGGTTTACATAAAATGTTATCATTTCCTGCTCACTTTCTGCCCTGATTGTCCCACCATGCAGTTCCACAATCTCCTTTGCAATGGCAAGTCCAAGCCCGCTGCCTCCGGTAGAAGAGCCTCGGGCGGAATCCAGCCGGAAAAACTGTTCAAAAATACGCAAAAGTTTTTCCGGCGGTATAGTTTTTCCATGGTTGCGCACACAAATTTCAATTTCCTCACCATTTTTTGACATGGAAAGAAAAAGCTCTGTCTCCCGATAGCTGTAGCTTACTGCATTCCGAACCAGATTATCAAACACTCTGGCAAGCTTATCCGAATCACAGAAAAAATCCACCTCCGGCATAATTTCCACATGCCAGCTAAGCTGCTTTTCCATCAATATCGGCTCAAACTCGCTGACCACCTGCTCTAACATCCTGCTCAAATTTACCCGCTCCGGCTCTAACGTAATCTCTGACAGATTAAACCGGGTAATATCAAAAAACTCATTAATCAGCTCCTCCAAACGCTCTGCCTTATCTAAGGCAATCCCGGTATACTTCGCCCGCATTTCCGGTGAAATCTGCGGCTCATCCCGAAGCAGTGTTAAATACCCTATTACAGAGGTAATCGGTGTTTTCAAATCATGGGCAAGATAGGTAACCAAATCATTTTTCCGCTGCTCTGCCTCTTTTGCAATCCGCTCATTATTTAGAATGTTCAATTTGGTCTGGTTCACTTGATTTTCTACATCCCTAAGGGGCGATGACAGCGTAATCAGGGAAGTATTTTCCCCATAAAACTGTTCCGTTGCTAAAGCAATTTCCTCCAGATAGGAAAAAGTCTTTTTCCAGTAATGGTGCCAGATTACATAAATACATGTTAGCAGGTAAACAGGCAGCCACAAAATAACATATTCCTCTGCCCACTGCACCAGTTCATAGAAACCCTCATATCCATACCATACCCTCGAATGATAGTACTCTGCCACAAAAAAATAAGCTAAAAAGCCTAACACAATGCATGCCGCCAGCCACAAAAACATGGCAGCCTGCATACGAATTCTTAATCTCTTTAGTGATTTTTTAGTCTTCAACGGTGTACCCCACCCCCCAGACCGTCTTAATGTATTTCGGATTTCTTGCAGGCTCCTTCATTTTCTCCCTGAGCCTTGCGATATGTGCCATAACCGTATTATTGTTATCAAGATATGCCTCTTTCCACACCTGTTCAAACAGCTCCTCGGAAGAAACCACACTGCCCTTTTTCTCACACAGATACCACAATATATTAAATTCCAATGGCGTTAAGGCAAGCTCCTTACCGTTTAATATACATTTATGACTTTTCTTTGAAATATGTAAACCCCGGATATCCAGTTCCTCTTCATCCGGCAGCTCCGCCTTGTTATAACGGGTAGCCCTTCTAAGCTGCGTCTTAACCCTTGCCACCAGCTCCAACGGATTAAAGGGCTTTGTCATATAATCATCCGCTCCCAAAGTAAGCCCTGTTATTTTATCCATATCGCTTACCTTTGCCGTCAGCATGATAATAGGAAACATATGCTGCTCCCTGATTTTCTGGCACAGCGCAAAGCCGTCCATATCCGGCAGCATCACATCTAAAATGGCAAGACTGATTTCCTCATGTGCCACACACACCAAAGCTTCTGTCGCATTATAAAATTTACAGACCTTAAATCCGTCATTTTTCAGATAAACCTCTACCAAATCTGCAATTTCTTTTTCGTCATCTACAACTAAAATTTTTTCCTCCATGTAAATTCTACTACTCCTTTTCGTTTATGCCTATGCATATAGAATACCATTTCGTACATCTTCATACACTACCCATAAGCTTACTAACCGGTATACCAAATTACCCTTCTACACAACCTCTGCAAAAAACACATTTTTTCCTTCCCTTTGGCAGAATATATATTCTGCCAGCTCCTCTACTGTCATGCAGACAGTCTCCAGGGTTTGTGCCGGGTATTCCTCTGATAAACCAGTATATTCTGACTTACTTATCACAACATGCCCTTCCTCCAAATAAAACAGATAGGCTCCACTGTTTTCCGTCAGAACAGAATCTGTCAATTGTATTGTCTGATGATTGGAAGCAAATCCCCTAAAACAATCCGAAAAAATCTCCATACAGGACAGTGCATTTACAATACGAACCATATAGGGGAAATGATGCACTATTGTCACTGGCTGTGTTTCCTCAAAGTAATACGACACAAGCTGCTTTATCATATGCCTTGCCAACGCAGGGTCTTCTTCCGACAGGACATATTGTTCTACCGCCACATCTCCTCCATCCCTCACATAAGCAAAAAATCCAAGAAACTGCCCAGGTACGGAGGCTTTTGCCGGCCCCTTTTCCTTTTGAAAGCAAAAAATTACCGCCCCCTCCTGACATGTCTTTTCTGCACACATCAAATCAAAATATTTCCGGTTATGCTCTGCAAAAACATAAAAACGTCCATCTAACCATTCTGCAATCCGGCAGAGCAAAACCTCCCATTCCTCTGCCGAAAGCGCCACCTTTAACTGCCTGTAGTCTGCAAAAATAATATCGTCTGTCTGGCAGGAGCTGCCCACCATTTTTTCTTTATTCCCGCTACAAACTGATACAAAGGAAAAGGGCTCATAGAATCTTGTATCTGCCGGCATCAGATAGGTAAAAGGCTTCTTCGACATATACATATCCTTCAATGCCCAAAAAAGCAGCCTCCGCATAATTCCCTGCCGCCTGCAGTTTTCTTTTGTTGCCACACCCACGATATAATTCAGCACCTCCGTATGCTTTCCAGCCCTGCAAAGATAGGGATTTAAATGAAGCATTCCTTTATCTTCTATTGTATAAACCTTATTTTGCAGATAAACCGTCTGAAAATAAAAATCCTCGTAAGCTTTGGAATCTCCAAAACAGGTTTTCCAAAGCATCCGCAGAAATTTCTCCTGTCTTCTTTTATCTTCTTCCGCTTCATAAACGGTCTTTATTTTTTCGCTTCCCCGTTCCAGCTTTTCCTCCTTCATAGATTCCTCCTATATAAATGCTGCGGTTTGATTAGGTATTTTCCTATATATTGCATGGAAGCAGGTAAACATTATTTTACCCACTGCATCATTTTATATCTTTTCCCTTGTGATTGCAATCACTTCATAATTATGCTATATAATCTATCATACAATCCAAAATCATCCCAATAGGTGCACACATATCCTACCGGATTCCATACATAAGTTTCCATAGTAAAACAGGGAAGAAGGTCAATCCCTCTCCCCAAGATACATGTTATTTTTATGAAATTTCCAAGCAAACATTTTTCAAATAGTAAATTCCAATCACTATTTGCAGGTTAACAAATATTATGTCCAATATAAAGTTTTTCCTTTACTTTACTTTTACACCCTCCTGCATCGCTGAACATCCACTGCATCCTGCACAATTTTTTGCCCGCAATTCCATTCTGTCATCATAAGCATAGTTAGCAACCTCTTCTAACAGGCAGATTGCCTGGGCGCTGATTCCCTCTCCCGTTCCTGTAAATCCTAAACCCTCTTCCGTTGTCGCCTTAATATTAACCTGATTTTCACTGATGCCAAGCGCCTCTGAAATCGTTGTTACCATATCCGGTATAAATGCCGCCATTTTTGGACGCTGGGCAATAATCGTAGCATCAATATTTCCCGGAACATACTGATGCTCATCTAAAAGTACTTTCACATGACGTAACAGTTCAATACTGTCCGCCCCCTTATATGCCGGGTCAGAATCAGGAAAATGCCTGCCAATATCTCCGAGAGCCGCCGCACCAAGTAATGCATCCATTATGGCATGGGTCAATACATCCGCATCTGAATGTCCAAGCAGCCCTTTCTCATACGGAATATTGACTCCGCCGATTATCAGCTTTCTATTGTCTACCAGTTTGTGTACATCATATCCCATTCCTATACGCATATCCTTTTCCTCCATTTCCTGATTTAAAATTCCACATATTCTTTTCACAAATGTACGTTCTGTATCACGCAGCCTGCCCTGTGTGCATACTTCAAAACCGCCAAAGAATTCTCGCCCGGCCCGTTGCCCACAAAGTACCTCACTTCTGCTTCAAATATTCCAGTAAAAATTCATACACCCTCTTTGCTGAGGCAATATCCAACCGTTCCGACGTAGTATGAATATCCAAAATATCCGGTCCCATGGCTATACAATCCAGATTTTCAATTTTCCCGGCTAAAAGTCCGCATTCCAGTCCTGCATGAATACCTTCTACCACAGGTGCTTTTCCATACATTTTTTCATACAACTCCACGGCCTTTGGACGAACCACAGATTCCTCCCGGTACTCCCATGCGGGATATTCTCCTTTGATGCTTACCTTACCTCCCAGACTTTTCATCAGGCATTCAATCTGCTCAGCCACATAATGCTTTTTAGAAGTAACACTGCTCCTTACCGCATGCTTTAGGAATAAATGGTCCTCGTAAAGCTGCATTATGCCAAGATTTAATGAAGTTTCCACAAGACCTGGCACAGATATGCTCATATTCTGTACTCCATTTGGCAGTGTCATCAGCAGTGTAAGAATATTGTCAAGACTTAATGGATCAATCGCCATCCGCTCACAAATATTATCCCTATCACCATCATCTTCCATCGTTTCAAACTCTTTTAATTCCAGCGTAATCCCGGCATCTGATTTTGCATATTCTGCCTTTAATGTGGCTTCAAGCTGCTTTGTTATGGAGGTTACCTTTTGGACTTCACCCGGCATTACACCTATAACGGCAAAAGCATGAAAAGGAATCGCATTATCTTTCTTACCTCCTCCCATATCATACAACTCATAATTTACCTCTTTTCTTAATGTAAACAAAGCCCTGCCCAGTATATGATTAGCATTTGCCCTGCCCTTGTCAATTTCACATCCTGAATGTCCGCCAAGCAGTCCCGTAACACTCAACATATACCAGCAAAGTGGTTCCGTCATTTTCCTGCTTACCGGAAGAGTTCCTATCGTAGAAAGCCCACCCGCACAGCTCGTCAGGAATACCCCCTCATCCTCCGAATCCAGATTCACCATTCTATGTCCCTTTAACTGAGAAAGGTCAATATGGTTTGCGCCATCCATCCCCACTTCCTCAGACACTGTAATAATCATCTCTAAAGGCGGATGGGCAATCTCACTGCTCTCCGCTATGGCAAGCATATATGCTATGGCAATTCCGTCATCCCCGCCAAGAGTCGTATCCTTTGCATAGACATAATTATCATCATGTAAAAGTGTTAATCCCTCTTTCTCCATATCAATCCGGGAATCTGCGGTCTTCTCACAAACCATGTCCATATGTCCCTGCATAATCAGGGGCTCCTCCTGTTCATAGCCGGCGCTTGCCGGAACAAACATGATCACGTTATATAAATCATCCTGAATATAATAAAGCTTATGTTCCTTTGCAAATGCAACCAAATAGTCACTAATTGATTTCTCATGATAAGATGCCCTCGGAATCCGGCTAATCTCCTCAAAATAATAAAACACTCTTTCCGGCTCTAAATCTGATAAAACACCCATATCTTCCTCCTGACTCATTCTACTAACAGCAATTGCTGATTTTTACAGCATAAACCTGTAGTGCACTTTGTTTTCGCTTCGCACTAACAGCTTTGTTCACATTAGTTTGTGAAAAATACATACCATTTATGCACTAACAAAAAACAGTCCATTGTGATGTATCATTGATTTTTAATATAACAGTACACTGGTAATCAGCGATACAGCAAACCGGCAGTTATATCTGTTTATTTTGTCAGCTTCGGTAGTCACCGTTAATTTTTACATAATCATAGGTCAAATCACAGCCCCAGGCAGTAGCTGATGCCCCACCCTCATTCAAAGATACATTAACAATAATCTCATCCTCAGAAAGCACAGTCTTTGCCAGTTCCTCTGAAAATTCTAGCCCTGCGCCATTTTTGCAGAAAGGAATAATACCCTTTGTAGAGGCAATATCAACATCCATTTTGCCAATATCAAACTCTGCATCGGCATAACCGATTGCACATGCCACACGCCCCCAGTTGGCATCCTCACCAAAAATCATACATTTAAAAAGGGATGAACAGATAACACTTTTTGCCACAGCAATCGCTGTATCCCAGTCCTTTGCCCCGGATACCGTACATTCAATAAGCTTTGTCGCTCCCTCACCATCTTTCGCCAGCATTTTTGTCATATTCATCATCACAATATAAAGCGCCTGCTTAAATACCTCATAATCCTCATTTTCCCCAGTAATCTCTGTATTTTTGGCAAATCCGTTAGCCATCACACATACCATGTCATTCGTTGAGGTATCGCCGTCAATGCTTAAGCAGTTATATGTAATCTTTGTCACCTCTGATAATGCCTTTTGCAGCATTGGGACAGAAATATTTGCATCTGTTGTGATGAAATTAAGGGTAGTTGCCATGTTGGGATGAATCATGCCGCTTCCCTTTGCCATTCCCCCAAGTGTACAGGTTTCTCCGTCCAGTGTAAATGATACCGCAACCTCCTTTTTCACCGTATCCGTTGTCATTATTGCACCTGCTGCCTCTCCATTTCCTTCATAGGAAAGCCCCTCTTTAAGCTCCTTTATATGGCTTTCAATGGGCTCAATGGGAAGAATCTGCCCAATAACACCTGTGGATGCCACAATGATCTCTTCCGGCCTGATCCCAAGCTCATCCGCTGCAAGCTCTGCCATCCGCTCCGCCTTTTGTTCCCCGTCTGCATTACATGTATTTGCATTTTTGCAGTTGGCAATCACAGCCCTTGCTTTTTGTCCCGTTGCTTCCAAATGCCGTTTTGTGACAATAATCGGCGCACCCTTTACCTTATTTTGTGTATAGACTGCCGCCGTATTGCATATCACATCACTCACTAAAAGGGCAAGGTCGTTTTTTGCCTTGTCCTCAACCAGACCACAGTTTAATCCGTTTGCCCGAAATCCTTTTGCAGCACAGACACCACCCTCCCGATAAGTGTACCCTTCAAATTCTTTCATTTTCATGAACTTTTCCTCCTGATTTCAGTATTTATTATTTATTGGCCTTCCTTCCTCTTGACATATCTTTTCAAATCTATTATATATATAACATGCCAAAACGAAGGGAGCACATTATGAATATTCCAAATGACCCGCTTATGTTATTAAGCTATATCAACACAAAGCTTAGAGATGATTACCAAAATCTCGATATCCTTTGTGACGACTTAAACCTTGACAAAGAAAAACTTATAGATAAACTTGCTGCGATTGACTACCACTATAATAAGGAGCTTAACCGCTTCGCATGAATCAACGATGTACCAGAAACTGCTTCATTTTCTCAAATTCCATGACCATTGTGTTATATCCATGCTGATAAAATGCTTCAAGCTTTTTCCTGTCCATCTCGGTTCTTCCCGGACAGGTAAGCGTTGGTCTTATTACAAAAATCTTTCCTTCACGCTCCAGGCGCTCAATAGCTTCCATCCTCTTATTGTAATAATAGGGTCTGTAGTATATACATTTCACAAGCTCAGGATATTCCCTAAAAAATGCAATATACAATCTTGCACTCTTGCTTGGAAATTTTTTCCTATATCCCTTTGGTCTGGTCAGCACAACTACATTGCGCTTATGTCCTGTCTCAAATGCATGCTTTAACGGAATAGAATCTGCCAGTCCCCCATCTAAATATGGAATTCCATCAATCGTTACCATTGGTGCAGCCAAGGGAAGGCTTGAAGAAGCTCTGCAAATCTGATACATTCTTTTGGGATCCATCAGTTCTGACATATATTCTGCTTTACCAGTAATTACATTCGTAACTACCATTTCACATTTTATTCCCAAATTAACATACGTATCAAAATCATAGGGATATATTTCATTTGGAATTGTATCAAAAAGCTTATCCATATCGTATATGCTTCTCTGCCTTATTGAGCTTACTAATGAATTTCTGTATTGATTTTCTGCATCAACGGGTGCAAAACAGGCAAAGCTTCTCCCCTTTTGTTTTGATGCATAACTAACAGCATTACAGGCGCCGGCAGAAACACCAACCACATAAGGGAAATAAAAGTCACGTTCCAACAAATAATCTAATACTCCGGCTGTAAATACTCCTCTTGAAGCCCCTCCTTCTAAAACAAGCCCTGCTTTTCGTTTTTTTAATTCTTTCTGCATTCTTTTTCATCCTTTTCCTTTTCGGCTTCTGTCTTTTTATTAGTATCATGCGTATTTTTATTTTTCTTCTTTTCCTGCATTTTTTTCTCTATTTGCGTTTGCTGCTTAATAATCGTCCCGTCCGCTTCAATGCTTCCAACCTCATAATAGGCTTCTGACTCCAGCGGCAGATTTTTCTTCTGTAATGTTTCCTTACAAACAGTGCCAACCAAAGCATACAGACAGGCGAAGCACGGTGCACCAAGAATCATTCCCGGCACTCCAAAGAATCCTCCCCCAACCAGTATTGCAAATAAAATCCACATACTTGAAAGCTTTAAACGGTCTCCTAAAATTATCGGTCCAATGATATTACCATCCACCTGTTGAAGAATAATGATAAAAATACCAAATATAATGCCTTGTTTGGGATTAATCATCAGCAAAATCAGAGTACAGGGTATGGCGCCAATAAATGGGCCAAAATACGGAATAATATTAGTTACCCCGATTATAATACTGATTAAAACAGCATAATCGAACTGGGCAATTACCATACAGACATAACAGATGGCTCCAATAATAAATGAGTCTATAATTTTACCATTAATAAAACCTCCGAAGGCTCCGTCTGCATATCGTACTCCCCGCATTATTGCATTTGCATTCTCCCTTGAGAATATACTGTAAACTAATTTTTTACCAACCGAAATTAATGTTTCTTTTCCCGCCATTACATAGATTGAAATTATGAGCGCAAGAATAAGATTTAATGCAGCTTTTAATCCGCCCATAATACCGGAAGTAATTCCTGCCACAATCTTGTCCATATTAGGAAGTATATTTGTATTTAAATATTGTATTGCCTGTAAATAAATACGATCCAGCGCAATCAAAACATATCTGCTGATTTCCGCATGATCCTTGTCCAAGGCTTCAATCCAGTCAGTCACCTGATCATAATAATTCGGTGCATCTGTTACAATTTTCACCAAAGATGAATACATCTGTGGTATAACAAGATATAATCCTCCCACAAGAATAACAAAAAACAAAACAACTGTAAATATAATGCCCAATGTCCTGCTCATTTTATTATATTTTTTCTTATCATTTCCATTGGGAAATAATTTGTTTAACAAAGGCTTAAAAACATACCCTTCCCAAAAATGAAGTACCGGATTAAGCAGATATGCAAGCACAATTCCGGCAATAATCGGAAACATTGTGTTATTTACAATCGCTTTAAACTCTTCAAATCTTGTTTTATGTACAAGAGCATAATTAAAAAGAATAGAAAGCAGTACTACAATTAATAACACGGCTCCCGCCCCTAAGTATCTTTTTTCAATTTTCCACTTCACGTTTTTTCCTCCCTCTATCAGACGTATAAAATTCACATCTCTTATTATAATTTATTCTATACACATCGTCCACAGTTAAATACATTTTTATTAAAAATATATTTTTGAATATATCATTAATCAATCATTTTAAATAACCCTGAATTACTAAAGCTATTACAAACAAAGGAGATATTCCACAAAGAAAAACTATTCCCAGTGAGATATCTCCTTAATTGGCTGAAATAAAAATTAAATTACTGCTCTTTACCAATCTCTACTACAGATTTTGCAAGTCCCGCAAGACCTTGAATCTCTGACGGAATAATAATCTTGGTTGCCTTGCCGTCAGCAGCTTTTCCAAATGCTTCTAAACTCTTCAGCTGAATAACCTGTGAACTTGGTGAAGATTCATTCAATACACGAATACCATCTGCATTTGCCTTTTGGATTGCAAGAATTGCTTCTGCCTGTCCTTCTGCTTCCCTGATTGTAGCCTCCTTTTTTGCCTCTGCACGAAGAATTGCAGACTGCTTTTCTGCTTCTGCTTCCAAAATAACCGACTCTTTTTGACCCTCTGCACGAAGGATTGCGGATTTCTTTTCACCTTCTGCAATCAGAATCTGCTCACGTCTTTCACGCTCTGCTTTCATCTGCTTCTCCATGGCATCCTGAATAGCTGCCGGAGGAATAATATTCTTAAGCTCCACACGGTTTACCTTGATTCCCCATGGGTCTGTTGCCTCGTCAAGCGTTGCCCTCATTTTTGTATTAATTGTCTCTCTTGAAGTAAGAGTCTGGTCTAACTCTAAATCACCAATAATATTACGAAGTGTAGTTGCTGTCAGATTCTCAATTGCCATAATCGGATTCTCCACACCATAACAAAACAGCTTCGGATCTGTGATTTGGAAAAACACAACCGTATCAATACGCATTGTAACATTATCCTTTGTTATAACCGGCTGCGGTGCAAAATCCACCACCTGCTCCTTTAAAGTCACCCTCTTTGCTACCTTATCAAGAAGCGGCATCTTAAAATGCATACCCACAGACCATGTTTCCGTATATGTGCCAAGACGCTCAATAACGTAGGCATGTGCCTGCGGTACAATACGGATACTGCTAATAATCACAATAATAACTACAAAAACAAAAAAAATCAAAAATGGCATAATATTCTCCTTTTCCTAATTCATTTTTCTACTATTAATTTTACCCCTGAAATCTCAACAATTGTTACACTTTCACCTGCCGGAATCGTAATACCACTATCCTTGGTTCTCGCAGTCCATTCCATTCCATTAATTTTCACCTGTCCTTTTTCCTGCAAATTATTAATCTCGGCAATTACCAGTGCTGTCTGCCCAACTAAAGCTTCCGCATTGGTCTTTTCTGTCTTATTGTCAAGATGCTTGACTGCAATTGGTCTTGTAAACAACAAAAGCAGCAAGGCTACTACAACAAATAGTATAACCTGAATCACAATACTTGCTCCAGCCAAAGCAGCAATTGCTGCTACGAATGCTGCGCCGGCAAACCAAATGGTTGTAAGCCCGAGTGTAACAATCTCTATTACAATAAATACAGCAGCCAGCAACAACCAGCATATTGTTTCCATCCTTATCCCTCCCTTTCATTTTCAAAGCAAAATTATTATTTGCATTACATATTTTATTCTTTATATTGTACTCCATTTACCACAGAATCACAACTAAAATATCATGAATTTTGCAATACTCTATGCTCTTTTAGCATAATATTCCTCCATTGCTGATTTTAATAGAATAATACCCTGTTCGTATCGCTCTATATAATATCACTTTACTTGCTGATTGCCATTTCGCATCAGCATATGCTGCTGAATCTGATTAAAAACCGTTATATCAAAGCATGATATTCCATGAATGGAATTTGCCACATTTGCAAGAATGTGAATAATTCCTTTTGCATAACCAAAATGCCTTGCCACAGGTCCTTGCGAATATTGAAGTGTCTGGATTCTCTGGTAGGGAATCCAAACAACCCTCTTTGAAAAAGCACCTGACGAAACAATTAATATATCATTTCCAACATAAACGCCTTCTGTTCGAAACGTCATATAAACATACACCAGCCAATAAACAAACACCAAAACAGCCACTGCCAAAATCAGAATGCGCCCCCACAGCCCTGATATTCCAAACACATTAAGAATACCTGCAAAAACAACTATCGCAGACAAAAACACAAACATAAATAAAATACCTGTAATTTCATGCCAGACAGTATTTTTCTTTCTTCTCAACATCTGTCTATCTTCGAGCGAAATTTCCGGCAATAATACAGAAAGCTTACCTAACATATCCTGTCGTTTCTCAGACAATAGCAGAATAGATTTTTCATTTTGCTCGTCACCAATCCCAATACAGACTAATTCTACATACTGTCTTCCAAATACCCTCGAAATTGCAGGTGCTACAACTCTTATAGCATTAATTTTATCCACAGACAAAACATAGTGGCGTTTTTTTAACAATCCGTACGACAAATAAATCTTATCCGCCTTACGTTTTGCCCTAAAACCATAGTATACAAAAAAATCCTTTATCAGGCTGCGGACTACAGAAAATAATACAATTAAAAGCGCTAACAAACTGCCAAGTACATTTATTATCCCGTTCAGCAAAACATCTCCTATACTAATGGAACGAATTCCTATAATTGCACCAATTAAAAATGCTGCCAGCACTAAAACATTAAATATAGATGCCGTATAAATACAGTGCATGACAATATCCTTTAATGTATAGGAAACATCATAGTCTTCCTCCTCATTAATCTCCTCTGCCTGTATATCCGCATTCATATGGTCCATAACCTGTTTACGGAATGCCTCTGCTTTGTCCTTTTTTAAAACAATCTTTACGTCTGTAGTCTCTGCTGTGCTTTGTGAATTTGTATCCAGCTTCACCTTGCAAGTTCCGACAATTCTCTCAAAGATATTTTGTTCCATATTGATATTGGAAATATTTTTCATTCCTATTGTATTCTTCTTTCGGTTCAGTGTACGTTTTTCAATAACAATGGCATCACCCTCCACCGAAATCCATGTTTTAGACCATATTACGACCTGAATAATAAAAACCAGCAGTAAAATTCCAAATAAAATTCCAAAAACAAACAAAATATCCAGTGCCTTTACATTTCCTGCAAGAAACTCCTTAATCATATCACCCAGATCATCCAGATTAAGTATCAGTAATGCACATATTGTGAAAAATGTGCTTCCCAGATTTTCGAACACAATACTAAAATGGCAACGAAAGCTATTGTTCTCCATACGCTTTTTCCTCCACCACAATGGCGTTTATCCTTTTCGTCAAATGCCTGGCAATCTGATCTGCCACTTCATTTTCCAGGAAAGAAACATTCAAATCACTGCCCGCCGTTGTCACATCCACCTCTTTTAGTCCAAAGGCCCTAAAAATTGGTCCCGCAGATATCTCAATCTTATGTAATCTCTCTATAGGTATTACCGCTGTGTGAATTACAAGCAGGCCTTTCCTTACTTCAAATTCCTCATCTGTCAAGCGGTATCTATACCTCTCATACCTGATTTTCGGCGCAATCAAAAGATACAAAAAATGCAGGCAAATCACTATGTATAAAATAATACTTACAACGTCCGGCCATTCCTCATAAAATAATAAATTTATCAATAAAATCACTGATGTGCAGATTATAAACCAAATCAGGCTTTTTACATACATGCATGTAAGCGCCTTTTTGCTTAACTTTGAATATTCCATATCTTCTCCCTACACATAAAAATATATTATTTGCCATCATAAACCAGCAATGACTCTATATCATATTCTACAAGCTTTTCTCTACCCTTTAATCCTGCAAGTTCTATTAAAAATACAATCTTAACCACCTCACCACCAAGAGCTTCAATCATATCTGTTATTGCCTCAATGGTTCCGCCTGTAGCAATTAAATCGTCAACCACCACAACCCTGTCTCCCGGTTTAATCGCATCCTTGTGCATTTCTATGGTTGCGGTGCCATATTCTAATTCATATTCCTTTTCAATGGTTTCACAGGGTAGCTTTCCTTTTTTACGAATAGGAACAAAGCTCTTATTCATAGCATAAGCTATAGGCATACCGAAAATAAAGCCACGGGATTCCGGTGCGGCTACCACATTAAAATCTAAACCATCAAGGCACTCCAACATACCATCAATTGACTTTTTAAGCCCTTCAGGATTCTGAATTACGGATGTAACATCCCGAAAAATAATCCCCTCCTCCGGAAAATCCGGAATACTTCTCACATACATATCAATACCATATTTGTCCTTCATTATTAGCTCCTCCTCTGCCATATCACTTTTTTATTTAAATTATAAATTATTAATAAATCCTTTTCCACGTTCATCATAATCGTCCAAAAAATGATGCACGGCTCCATCTTTCTTATAGCTGATAATCGTATTAAGATTAACATTTTCCACACTCTTAAATATATTTCCCTCAATATGATCAGAAATCCCACGAAAATGCGCAATCAATTCCTTCATTTCTTCTCTCTTGGATTCCCCATTGGCATTTTTAGTCTCCGTATACATCTCTGTAAACCGACATGCACACTGAATGAATTCCAGCTCATTGAACTGTGCCCACTTTATAACAGCATCCTCTTTTACAAGATAAAGCGGCCTGATAAGCTGCATTCCCGGATGGTTGGTACTGTGAAGTTTCGGCATCATCGTCTGTATCTGGGCACCATAAAGCATACCCATCAAAATCGTCTCAATCACATCATCAAAATGATGGCCGAGCGCAATTTTATTACATCCAAGCCTCCTTGCTTCTTTATACAGATATCCTCTCCTCATTCTTGCACAAAGGTAGCAGGGAGAATCCTTAATATCCTCCACAGCATTAAAAATGTCTGTATCAAAAATATGTACCGGAATATCCAAAATCCTTGCATTTTCTTCTATCTTCCGGCGATTTGCAGCGTTATATCCCGGGTCCATAACAAGAAATGTCAGTTCAAACTGCATTTTTCCGTGCTTTCTTATCTCCTGCATGCATTTTGCCAGCAGCATGGAATCCTTCCCTCCAGAGATACAAACGGCAATATGATCGCCCTCTTTTATCATATCATATTCATTCAACGCACGCACAAAGGGACGCCAAATTGATTTTCTATACCGTTTAATAATGCTTTTCTCTATCTCTGAATGACGTGGTACGGCATCCTTTTTTTCTTCCATTATCCATTCTCCAAATTCTTTTTTTCATCTTTTAGAATACCATTTTCTGCTAATTTTGCAAGTATATCTTTTCCTTTATCCTGATTTACATAATGTACTATTATTAAA